>JAPUKG010000025.1 GCA_027295775.1 Pseudomonadota bacterium | reverse complement strand
GGCAACCGCATGATCAACGCCCGGGCCGAGGGGGTCGCCGAGCGCCCCGCCTATCGGGACGCCCTCCGCGAGCGGCGCTGCATCGTGGCGGCGGACGGCTTCTATGAATGGGCGGGTCCTCGCGAGCGGGGCGCACGCCGGCCCCACCTGTTCCGGGTGCGCGGTGGCCAGGTGTTCGGCATCGCGGGGCTCTGGGAGCGCTGGCGAGATCCCGACGGCGCAACCGTGCTGTCCTGCACGCTCCTGACCACCGAGGCCAACGCCAGCGTGCGCCCGCTCCACGACCGCATGCCCGTCCTCCTCGAGCCCCGGGACTACGGCCTCTGGCTGGACCCCGGGGTGAGCGATCCCGACCGGGTGCTGCCGCTGTTGGTGCCGTGTCCGCCAGACTGGCTGCATTCGACGCCGGTGGGACCCCACGTGAACGACGCCCGCTTCGACGACCCGGTGTGCGTCGAGCCCGCGCCACCGGAGGCGCCGGCTTGATACGGCGAGCCCTGCTGCTCGGGATCGGGCTCCTCTATCTGCTCTCGGTGCCGTGGTACCGGAGCGCCGACTCGCCCGTGGAGATCGTGTTCGGCCTCCCGGACTGGGTCGCGGTGGCGATCGCCTGCTACGTGGGGGTGGCGGTGCTGAACGCACTTGCCTGGCTGCGGACCGAGATCCCCGACGAGGACGACTCCGGGTGAGCCTCGAGAGCCTGGGTCTCGTGGCGCTCGCGGTCTACGGCGCGCTGCTCCTGATGGTGGCCGAGGCGGCCCGCCGCGCCCGCCGCGACCAGAGCCCCCGGGACCACTTCCTGGCCGGGCGCGAGCTGGGCATGCTGGTGCTCTTCTTCACGCTCTACTCCACCGCCTACAGCGGGAACTCGCTGCTCGGCTATCCCGGCAACGCGTATCGGACGGGCTTCTCCTTCATCATGGCCACGGGCTTCATGATGGCGATCATCGTGTGCTTCCACGCCCTGGTGCCCGGACTGCGCGGAGTCGCCGTCTCTCGCGACTTCATTACTCCGGGCGACTGGGTGCGCCACCGCTTCGCCGACGAGCGCGCATCGCGCGTGCTCGTGCTCTGCGTGGGCGTGCTGATGACCCTGGCCCTCGCCAACTTCCTCCTGGCCCAGCTGAAGGCGATGGGCCACGTGACGAGCCTCATGACCGGGGGCGCCATCCCCTACGAGTGGGGCGTCGTCGGTCTGGCCGGCGTGGTGCTCTTCTACGAGACCCTCGGCGGGATGCGCGCGGTGGCCTGGACCGACACGGTCCAGGGCATGCTCATGCTCGTCGGTCTGGCCGCCCTGCTGGCCTGGCTGCTGTCAGAGGCGGGGGGGTTGGGGGCTGTCACCCGCGATGTGCTGGCCGTGCGTCCCGAGGCCATCGCCGTGCCGGATGCCGCCGTGAAGGCGAACTGGTTCAGCACCATCGCACTGCTCGGGCTGGCCAGCGTGGTGTATCCGCAGGCGATCCAGCGCATCTACGCCGCCCGGGACGGGCGCGTGCTCAAGCGTTCATTCGCCCTCATGGCGTTCATGCCGCTGACCACCACCCTGGTGGTGACGTTGATCGGGCTGGCTGCGATCCCGCGCATCGCCGGGGTGAGCGACGTGGGCGCGGACGAGGTGATGCCGCTCCTCCTCACCGAGTGGGCCACCTCGAGTGGCCTGTCTGCGGTCGCCGCCGTGATCGTGTTCATCGGGGCGCTGGCGGCGATCATGTCGACGGCGGACTCGTGCCTGCTCTCGCTCGGGTCGCTGGTGGCCCGCGATCTGCTGGGCCGCTCGGGCACCGATCCGGCGACGACGCGCCTGGGCAAGGGCATCGCCGCCGGGCTGATGATCGCCATGGTGCCCCTGGCCCTGTCCCGCGAGCTCACGCTGTGGCGGCTGATCGAGCTCAAGATGGAGCTGCTGATCCAGTGCGTGCCCGCGTTCCTGCTGGCCATCCACTGGCGTCGGCTGCGGGCGGGCCCGACCGTGGCGGGTCTGCTCGTGGGGACCGTCTTCGCCGTGGGGCTCACCCTGACCGGCGTGTCCCGGCTGGGCGGCGTGCACGTGGGCGTGGTGGGCCTCTGCCTGAACGGCGCGGTGGCGGTGCTCGGGTCGCTCTGGGCCCCGATCTCGACCGCTCCCCCGGCCTCGGGCGCCGACTTCCCGAGCGCTTCGGCCAGGTAGAATCCGCAGACTCGTGGGGCAGGGCGCACGCAGCAGTTGGGCGCGGTGGGAGAGCTGGCTCCCGCTGCTCGGTGCCCTGCTCGCGCCAGTCGCCGCCGCGGAGGAGCCCTCCCTCGTCATCGCGTTCGTCGATCGGGCGCCCGAGATCGACGGCGTGCTCGATGATCCGGTCTGGCAGCAGGCCGCCATCCTGGGCCCGCTCACCCAGGTCGAGCCCGTGGAGGGCGCCTCGCCCACCCTGGCCACCTCCGTGCGCATCGTCTCGGACGGCCGCGCGCTCTACTTCGGCATCCGCTGCTTCGACGACGACCCTTCGGCCATCATCGCGCAGAAGATGCAGCGCGACGCCAATGTCCTGACCGACGATCGGATCAGCATCGCCATCGACACCTTCCACGACAGGCGCAACGGCTATCTCTTCCAGGTCAACGCCAACAGTGCGCGAACCGACGGCCTGATCGAGAACGGGAACCTGCTGCGGAACTGGGACGCCATCTGGGAGGCGCGGGCGCGGATCGACGAGGCCGGCTGGGTGGTGGAGATCGCGATTCCGTACCAGTCCCTCTCCTTCTCGCCAAGCGGCGAGACCTGGGGCCTGAACGTACTGCGCGCGATTCGGCGGCGGGACGAGCTATTGCGCTGGGCCGCGCCTCACCAGAACGTCTCCTTCATCAACATGGCGCGGGCCGGGACCCTGAAGGGACTCGTCGGGCTCTCCCAGGGGCTGGGTATCCGGCTCTCGCCGACCCTGGTCGGGCGGGTGGTGGACGACCCGGTCGCAGAGCGCGACTACACGAAGCTCGATCCGGGCGGCGAGATCTTCTACAAGCCGACCCCGGCCCTGACCGCGACCCTCACGGCCAACACGGATTTCGGTGACACCGAGGTGGACGCGCGTCAGGTCAACCTGTCGCGCTTCACGCTCTTCTTTCCCGAGAGACGCGAGTTCTTCCTGCAGGACGCGGGCATCTTCGGGTTCGCGGACAACGCGGTCAACGGGCGGCCGTTCTTCTCGCGTCGGATCGGCCTCGCGCCAGACGGGTCCGAGGTTCCGATCCGTGTGGGGGGCAAGCTTACGGGGCGGGCGGGTCCGCTCAACCTGGGCCTCATGGATGTCTACGTCGGCGACTACGTCTTCGACGGGGAGGACGGCCCGGAGAGGGTCGACAAGAGGAACCTCTTCGCCGGCCGGCTCTCCGTGAACGTGCTGGAGGAATCCAACGTCGGGACGATGGTGACCCACGGCGATCCGGGCTCGAACGGCGACAACACGCTCCTGGGCTTCGACTTCAACTACCGCAACAGTCACTTCCTGGGCAGCAAGGTCCTGGTTGGGCGGGCCTGGTACCAGCGCAGCTGGACCACGGGCCTCTCGGACGACGAGAACGCGTACGGGGCCGTGCTCCAGTACCCCAACGACCGCATCCGCTGGCGCCTCTCGGCCCGGACCCTGGAGGAGAACTTCTTTCCGGCTCTGGGGTTCGCGAACCGGACGGGTATCCGCCGGTACGATGCCAGCATCCGCCAGCGAATCCGGCCCAAGACCTTCATCCGCACCGTGGACATGCGACTGACCGGGCTGGCGGTCACGGATACGGACGGGCAGCTCGAGAGCGCCATCTTGGGACTGGCCCCCTTCGAGCTCGGGTCGATCCTGGGCGACCGGCTCGAGGTCCTCTACCAGTACACCTTCGAGCACCTGAGTGATTCGTTCGAGATCCGCGAGGGCGTGCTCATTCCCTCGGGCGACTATCCGAACAGCCGAGGGACCCTGCGCATCGTCGCCAGTCAGTCCCGTCGGGTGGGCGGGCTCTTCGAGGTGAGCTGGGGCGGCTTCTTCTCGGGAACCCGCCTCCGGCTCCGGCCCCGGATCGACTGGCGCCCAACCCGGCACCTGCTCCTCGCTCTCGAGTTCGAGCAGAATGACGTCGAGCTTCCCGAGGGCCAGTTCACGACGCGGATCGTACGGGGCCGGCTCGAGATCGCCTTCACTGCCGACCTCAGCTGGAACACCTTCGTGCAGTACGACGACGTCACCGCCTCGGTCGGCATCAACAGCCGGCTGCGCTGGATCATCCGGGATGGCCGCGAGCTGGTCCTGGTCTACAACCAAGGTGTTGTGGACGACGGCGACCGGTGGACCCGGGGCCGCACCGAGGCCCTGGCCAAGGTGGTGTGGACGTTCCAGTTCTAGCTCGCCGGGGTCGCGCACCCGGTGCGGGGGCGCTATCTCAGGACGCCATGACTTCCCGGCCCGGTCCCGCCACCCGCATCCAGACCCGGCGGCTGCTGATCCGCTGCTGGGAGCCCGGCGAGCGCGACGCGCGTCTGCTCCGACGGGCCATCGAGGAGAGCCTCGAGCACCTGCGCGCCTGGATGCCCTGGGCCCGGGCGGAGCCCGAGAGCGTCGAGGCCAAGATCGAGCGCATGGAGGGCTACGCCGACGAGTTCCGCCGGCGCGGGGACTACGTGTACGGGATCTTCCCGCCCGACGAGAGCGCCGTCCTGGGCGGCTGCGGGCTCCACGCCCGGGTGGGCACGGGCGCCCGGGAGATCGGCTACTGGATCCACGTGCAGCACGTGCGCCGGGGCTACGCCACCGAGATGGGCGCGGCCCTCACCCGGGTGGGCTTCGAGGTGGAGGGACTCGAGCGGCTCGAGATCCGCTGCGATCCGCGCAACGGGCCCAGCGCCGGCGTGCCGCGAAAGCTCGACTAGGTGTCTCGCGAGGTGCTGCCCGACGACACGACGGATCCCGACGGGAAGCCCCGGGACACCATGGTGTGGGAGCTCCGGGCCGGCGACTACGGCGCCTCGGCGGCCGCGTCCCATCCCGTCCAGGCGTTCGACGCCCGGGGTCGATCGCTGGCCCTGGCGCCGGTGCCGCGCGCCGCGAAGACCGGGTGATGAGCGAGCGAACGGCCGACAACCCCCTGCTCGCCTACGGCCGGCTGCCGGCCTTCGACGAGATTCGAGCCGAGCACGTGGTCCCCGCGGTCCGCGCTCTGCTCGAGGAGCTGGTGGCGGAGGTCGAGCGAATCGAACGCGTGGTGGAGGCGAGCTGGGAGGGACTGGTCGAGCCCCTGGAACGGATCGGAGATCGGCTGGAGTTCACCTGGGGGATCGCGCGCCACCTGCTGGGTGTCCGCAATGGCGATGAGCTCCGCGAGGCGCACGAGATGGTGCAGGCAGACGTGGTTGGCTTCGGGCTCCGGGTCGGTCAGAGTCGGCCTATCTACGACGCGCTCCACGCGCTGCGCGAGGGCGACGACTTCGACCGGCTCGACGCCGCGCAGCAGCGGATCGTCGATACGCTGCTGCGCGATGCGCGGCACTCGGGAGTCGGGCTCGACGGGGCCGACCGCGATCGTTTCAATGCCATCGCCGCCGAGCTGGCGGAGCTGTCCACGTCCTTCGCCAACCACGTGCTCGACGCGACCAAGGCCTTCGCGCTGACCCTGCACGAGCCCACGGACATCGAGGGGCTGCCCCAGAGCCTCCGCCAGCTGGCGGCCCAGTCCGCCCGGCAGGCGGGCGAGGAGGGCGCGGACGCCGAGCGCGGTCCCTGGCGGATCACCCTCGACTATCCGAGCTTCCTCCCGTTCATGCAGCACAGCCGGCGGCGCGCCCTGCGCGAGCACGTCTATCGCGCCTACATCACTCGGGCCAGCGGCGGCGAGCTCGACAATGCGCCGATCATCGAGCGAATCCTGGCCTTGCGCCGCGAGCAGGCGTCGCTCCTCGGCTTCGACACCTATGCGTCGCTCAGCCTCGACACCAAGATGGCGCCCGACGTCGGCTCCGTGAAGGCGCTACTGGAGGAGCTGCGCCTGGCCTCGTGGGATGCGGCGCACCGCGATCTGGAGGAGCTGCGCGCCTTCGCCCGCGAGCGGGGCGCGCCCGAGGCCGACGACCTCGCCCAGTGGGACGTGTCCTTCTGGTCCGAGCGCGTGCGGGAGGAGCGCTTCGACTACAGCGAGGAGGATCTGCGGCCCTACTTCCCGTTCTCGTGCGTGCTCGAGGGACTGTTCGCCCTGGCCGAGCGGCTCTTCGGCGTGCGCATCGAGCCCGCGGACGGGGAGACCTCCATCTGGCACGAGGACGTGCGCTTCTTCCGGGTGCGCAACCTGGACGGCGAGGAGGTGGCCGGGTTCTTTCTCGACCCGTACAGCCGGCCCGAGGAGAAGCGCGGCGGAGCGTGGATGGACGAGTGCGTGGGGCGCAGCCGGCTGCTGGCGCCCGAGGGCGCGCCCGTGCGGCTGCCCGTGGCCTACCTGGTCTGCAACCAGGTGCCGCCGGTGGACGGCAGGCCGTCGTGCATGAGCTTCGACGAGATCTCGACACTGTTCCACGAGTTCGGCCACGGCCTCCAGCACATGCTCACCACCGTCGACTACGGTCTTGCCTCGGGCATCCGCAACGTGGAGTGGGACGCGGTGGAGCTTCCCAGCCAGTTCATGGAGAACTGGTGCTACGAGCCCGACGTGCTGAGAGGCTTGAGCGCCCACGTGGAGACGGGGGAGCCCATCCCCAACGACTTCATCGAGAAGATCCGGGCCGCTCGCACCTTCCGGGCCGGTAGCGACTGCCTGCGCCAGCTCTACTTCGCGCTGACGGATCTGGAGCTGCACCACGGCGAGCCCGCGGAGGGGGCGAGCGCTTTCGACGTGCAGCGACGTGTGGCGAGCCGGACCACCGTGATCCCCCCGCTCCCGGAGGACCGCTTCCTGTGCAGCTTCGGCCATATCTTCGGCGGCGGGTACGCCGCGGGCTACTACAGCTACAAGTGGGCCGAGATCCTGTCCGCCGACGCCTTCGCGGTCTTCGAGGAGGTGGATCTCGCCGACGCGGAGGCGGTCGCGGCCACCGGCCGCCGCTACCGCGACACGATCCTGGCGCTCGGGGGAAGCCGCCCACCCATGGATGTCTTCGTCGCGTTCCGGGGCCGGGAGCCCAACACCGAAGCGCTCCTCCGACACTCCGGACTCGAAGCGGCGTGATCCCGGATGGGACCCTCGGCGGGATCGGTGGGACGCGCGGGTCCGACGCCTACCGCCGGATCTACGCCGTCGTGCGCCGGATTCCCCGGGGCCGGGTGGCGACCTACGGACAGGTGGCGTTGTTGTCGGGTCTGCCGGGCCGCGCGCGGCAGGTAGGGTACGCTCTGCACGCGCTGCGGGAGGGCAGCTCGGTTCCCTGGCAGCGGGTCATCAACGCGCGCGGCGAGGTGAGCGCCCGAGCCGAGCCCGGCTGGGATCGGGTGCAGCGGCAGCTGCTCGAGGCGGAGGGTGTCAGCTTCGATGAACGCGGTCGCCTGGCGCTAGCGGCGTGTCAGTGGCGACCGAGGGAGCGGCGAGGGAAGGGCAGAGCCGATGGTGCGATTGGCAATCGACTTCGAGAACCCGTGCCCGAAGTGGTGGGATAGCGGCGGGCGCGAGCTCTGGGAGGGCCTCCTGGAGGGGTTCGAGGAGAACGACGTGCTGCTGGACGAGCCCGTCGCCCAGTCGGTGCTCGCCCGCGCCGCCGAGATTCCCGGCTGGGACGACGGACCCGAGTACGCCCCGCACCCCATCCGGATGAAGGCGATTGACGAAGACGAAGAGCTCTGAAGAGCTCGCGCTTCCGGCGGAACATCCTGCTCTCGAGCTGGCGCACACCATCGCCAAGAGCGGCGGGCGTCTGCTCGTCGTGGGTGGCTGGGTCCGGGACCGCGTCTGCGGCGGGCCGGGCGGCGATCTCGACCTGGAGGTCGTCGGCCTCGCCCCCGAGCCCCTTGAGGCGTTGCTGGGCCACTTCGGCCGCGTCCACCGGGTGGGGCGGAGCTTTCCCGTCTTCAAGGTGAGCGGGCTCGACGCCGACGTCTCGAGCGCCGCGCCCGGGCAGGACTTCGCCGCCGCCGCGCGCCGGCGGGACCTGACCCTCAACGCCATGGCCTTCGATCCCCTGACCGGCGAGCTCCTGGATCCGCTGGGCGGGCGGGCCGACTGGAAGCGCGGGGTGCTGCGTGCCTGCGATCCCGAGCGCTTCGGCGACGATCCCGTGCGCGGCCTGCGCGTGGCACAGCTGGCCGCCCGCTTCGCGCTGCGCCCGGACGCCGAGCTGCTGCGCCTGTGCCGCGCCCAGGATCTCGCCGACGTTCCCAGCGAGCGGATCTTCGCGGAGCTGCGCAAGCTCCTCGCAAGCGATCGGCCGTCCGTCGGTCTGGCTCTCCTGCGCGACACGGACCTCCTGCGCTTCTTCCCCGAGCTGACCGCGACCGTCGACGTTCCCCAAGATCCGGAGTGGCATCCCGAGGGCCCGGTCTGGGACCACACCCTGATGGTGGTGGACGAAGCTGCCGGGCTCCGCACCGGTGATCCCGGCGACGACGCGCTCCTCCTGTGGGCGGCTCTCTGCCACGACCTCGGCAAGCCCGCCGTGACCCGCGTGGGCGAAGACGGACGCGTGCGCTCGCACGGACACGACGTCCTGGGCCAGGAGATCGCAGAGGCCTGGCTGGAGCGCCTGCGCGGGCCGAACGCGCTCGTACGCGGGGTGGGCGCGCTGGTCCGCCACCACCTGGCACCGTCCCTGTTCGTCGGCCAGGGCGCCAAGCCCCCCGCCTATCGCCGCCTGGCGCGGAAGCTCGAGGCCGCCGCCGTGACGGTCGAGCTCCTCGA
>JAPUKG010000249.1 GCA_027295775.1 Pseudomonadota bacterium | reverse complement strand
CCACCACGATCCGGGTTCCGGCCGGGATCCGCTTCGGCGGGTCGAGCACGTACTGACGCTGCCAATTGAAGTTGTAGCTGGGGACCGAGAGCAGGGTCTCCACCGACCCGTCGGGATAGTGAGCCACGAAGCGCATGCGCTTGCCCCGATAGTGCATGTGCGGCCTCAGCTGGTAGAGCACGATGTCGCGATCGATCCGCTGCTCGGCCGTCACCTCGTGCTCCTCCGCGCCCGGCGGGATCTCGAAGTCGAAGTTCGCCGCTGCGCCGAGCTTGAGCTCGTGGGCGACGGGCTGGCGAGTGAGGTAGAGCGCCAGACGCGGAGTGTCGGTCTCGGGGCGACCGGTGGTGTTGTAGTGGAGCTGGAAGCGAATGGTCGAGCCTTCGGGCAGGAAGTAGCCGCTGTCGTCGGGGAAGGCGTAGTGGTCGCTGCCGGGGACGTACCCCGCGAAGAGCCCGCGAGTAAAGCTGGGCCCGGAGGTGCGCGGGTTGGCGCGTCCGCTCGGGTAGTCCAGAAACGCGATTCCGTGGTGCATCGCCCGGGCGTTCGAGGGCCGCAGGTCGACGCCGCGGATCCAGACGTCTCCCTCGATGGGAACGGTCACGGTCTCGTACCGGTAGGCCACGACGCCGGTGGCTGGAATCTCCTGGGTGGGCGCCTCCACGATCAGGTCGGGCGGTCCCAGGGGCCACTCTGGCGGAGGCCCGGTGTTCGCGCGGGTCAATGGATCCTCGCCGTCGCCGCGCGGCGCGCCGGCCTCGATCCAGTGCACCAGAGTTCGCTTCTCGCCGGCACTCAGGGAGATGTCGTTGGCGAAGTGCGCGAAGTGGGGGTCGGCGTGCCACGGCGGCATGCGCCGGATGCGGATCATCTCGCGCATCATCGGCGACCAGCCCCGGACCGTCCGGTAGTCGGTCATGGCCCAGGGCGCGACGCCGCCGTCCCGGTGACAGGAGCCGCAGCGCGCAGCGAGCAGCGGGGCGATCTCCTCCGAGTAGGAGATCCGCTTGTGCTGCTCGCGGTCTCGGTCCTCGAACAGGATCAGGCAGCCCGCCGCGTCCCGGGTCGGCACTGTCACCGGCCGGCCGTCGAGATGGGCGGCGAGCGCGTCGCGCAGGTAGTGGTCTCGGGCGGGCCGCTGGGTCTCGTAGCTCAGGCGGTCGTCGATGGGTCCGCGATACACGACGCGCCACGTCTTCGGATCGATCAGGATCGCCTCGGCCGTGCGCGTAACGCCGAGGGACTCGGCCACGAGCTGGGTTTCGTCGATCAGGACGGGAATCGCGAAGCCGTACTGCTTCGCCTCGGCGGCGACACTCTCGCGATCGTCCTGACTGTTGGCGTTCAGCATCCAGAAGGTGACGCCGCGGCTCTCGAACTCTTGCCGCAGCTTCTCGAGCGCCGGCACCGCGTTGCGCGCGATCGGGCAGCCGTTTCCCTGGATGAAGACGACGACCGCAGCGGCGCGCGACTCGCTGTAGAGCTCGTGGAATCGACCCCGGTGGTCGAGCAGCGCGAAGTTGTCGACGCGCGCGTCCTCGCCGGCGCCGAGCGCGCTGCCGAGCAACAGCGCGCCGAGCGCCAGGGAGGCGAGTGCAGGGCGGGGCATGACGTTCGATCGAGCCTCCGCGGCTAGTCTACTCCCGCTCCGCCTGCTCCTCTAAGTCCCTGGCTCTGCTTCTCTTTTGCCGGCGCCACCGCTACTCTGGCGGCGGCCGGGCGCATCGCGAGCGCCGTGCGAAGCTGGCGGAGGTGGGCGGTGAGCGCAGACGCCGAGAGCCTTCCGGGGAAGCCGGGAGAGCGGGCCGGCCTGGTGCTCGGCGTCGTCCTGCTCTACCTGCTGGGCTACTTCGCCCTCGGACTCACCACCGACCCGGCTCGGGCCAGAGAGCTGGCGACACCCCTCGATGCGTGGTTCCCGTTCGTCCCGGAGACGATCTTTCTCTATGCGTCTGTCTTCGCCGCCAGCTCCCTGCCCGCCTTCGTGATTCGCTGCCCGCGGCTCTTCCGGCGGGTCGCCCTCGTGTACACCGCCATGATCGCGATCTCGCTCGCGTGCTTCGGCGCCTTTCCGGTCACGTCGCTGGAGCTGCGTGCCGACCTGGACGTCCTCGATCCCCCGGGCTTCACCGGCTGGGGCATGCGGCTCCTCTACCACCTCGACCCGCCCTTCAATCTGTTTCCCTCCCTGCACCTCTCGGTCGCGATGGTGGCGGCGCTGTCCACCTGGACGGCGCGCCGAAGCTGGGGGGTGGTGGCGCTCGTGTGGGTGGCCGGCGTGACGATCTCGGTCCTGACTGTGAAGCAGCACTTCGTGCTCGACGCGTTGGCTGGCACGGCGCTCGGTGCCGTGTTCTTCGCGCTCTGGATCCGGCCCTATCGCCCGGAGCCCGGCACGGAGGTCTCGTACTCGTGGCGGGGCCCGCTCGCCTTCGGGCTGGGACTGGCCGGGCTGCTCGCGAGCCTCTACGCGCTCTACCGCAGCGGTTGGACTGTCTGAGGCGCGGCCGGAGCCCCAGACGGAAGAACGCCCGGGCCGGCACCTCGCGCAAGCGCGAGGGGAGGGGTTGTCGGCCCGGGCGCAATCGACGCCTTGCTTCCCACTGCCCTCCGATGAAGCAATCCCCATGCCATGGTGGGCCTTTTTGGCCATATGTCACAAGCATCGGATTCCAAAGCGCTTTCCGCATGCGCCCGGACGCGAGCCGGCAGCTCGTGAGAAGCGCGCGCGCAGCGGGTGACGCAAATTGCGGCCCGGCACGCCAGCCGTTGCGGGGCCGGGGAAGCAATCAGCCCGTCGGGCTCATGAGAGGGCGTCGGCCAGCGCGCGAATGTGGGACGGGTCCGTGCCGCAGCAGCCCCCGGCGAAGCGGGCGCCCGCTTCGATCCAGCTCGTTGCGAAGCGCGCGAAGTCGTGTGGGGAGCAGTCGTCGCTGCGCGCGAAGCCGCCGTCCTCGCTGGGCGCACCCAGGTTGGCGTACACGCCGAAGGGGAGGCCGGAACCCGCGAGCGCCGGGAGGCATGCGCTCACGGCCGGGGGCGGAAGGCAGTTTACGCCCACCGCGACCGGGTCGAACGCGGCGACCTCTGCGAGCGCGTCCG
The DNA here is from genome assembly GCA_027295775.1 of Pseudomonadota bacterium. Classification (GTDB taxonomy): domain Bacteria; phylum Myxococcota_A; class UBA9160; order UBA9160; family UBA4427; genus JAPUKG01. Next base: position 83 of record JAPUKG010000249.1, on the reverse strand, counting down.
CCAGCGACTCGCCCGAGGGCAGGCGCCCGCTCGCGTCGCACACGAAGCTCACCAGGAAGGGCAGTCCGGTGCCGGCTGCCGCC
>JAPUKG010000248.1 GCA_027295775.1 Pseudomonadota bacterium | reverse complement strand
AAGCCGCGGCTACGCGGACGCTCTCACGTCCCCGAACGGCCCCTATGCGGCCCCGGCTCCTCGTCGTCGATCCGTTGCAAGCGTCCGAGCGCCCTCAAGCCATCGGAATCGCGCGGGATTCATGGAGCCGACGAACGGACTCGAACCGGGGACCTGCTCATTACGAGTGAGCTGCTCTACCAGCTGAGCTACGTCGGCTCGGCGCGCCGCCGCGAGGGCGACGCGCGGGGCGCGAGGGTAGCCGCCCGCCCTGGGGGCTGCCATCGCCGCTCGCCGGCCCCGGATCGGAACAACATCAGTCGGCACGCGGACTTGCCGGTGAGCTGCGCAGCGGAGAAGGCGCTTCGCTTCGATTGACCTCGAGGGTGTTCTCCCTATAGGATGGGCTCTCCTTGGGAGCCCGGAGAGGCGGGTAGGGGGGTGGAAAAGGGGCGACCGTGCTGCTTCCGATTCTTCCGATCGTCGACCTGTTGATCCTGGTCGGTTGGAGCACGCTCTTCGCGGGCGCGCTGCTGAAGATGATCTACCTGTCGACCTCGTACCGCCCGACGCTCCTGGGCATGACGCCCATGGACTGCGTGATGGTGGCCGGCGTGATGCTGCTATTCGCCGTGGCCCTGGCGGCGCGGACCTGGGTGAAGGCGAACGAGCCCGGGATTCTCGCGCGCCGCCACCCCGCTCCGCAGAACGGGGCCGTGGGTCTCTACCCGGAGACGGGTGGCAGCGAGAACGCGCCGCCCGAGCTCGGCGAGACCACGCCGGGAAGCGCGGCCGCGGGCCGCTAGCCTAGCCTGCCCCCGCGCGCGTCCGAGCGTCCGCCTCCAGGCGGAGTGCCTCCCAGCTCCAGATCAGCTTCTGGAACGCGGACTCGAGCTCGGCGTCGCTCTCCGGGAGCGGCTCGCCGTCCGGTCTCTCCAGCGCCGTTCGCCCGGTCTCGAAGTCGTACGAATCCACGCGGTCGAGGCCGCGCAGCACCACACGGGACGGCCGGTCCAGGTTCGGCAGGTACTGGAGGATGCGGCGCTCCGGGTTCGGCACGAAGCGCGGCACGGGCCGCGGCTCGGAGGCCGCGCTGGCCAGGTGGAGGTGGATCAGACCCCGCAAGTCCGCGGCCCCGCTCGGCTCGGGCCAATCGCCCCCCATGCCCCAGACGATCAGCGGCACTCGGGTCTGCACTGGGTCCAGGGCGCGACCGTGGCCCAGGAAGCCCTGCTCGTAGAAGGCCTGTCCGTGGTCGGCGGTCACCAGCACGGCCGTGCCGTCGCCCGCCGCGCGTCGTCGAAAGCGCTCCACGAGGTCGCCGATGGCGCGGTCTACGTTGGCGGCGGTGTTCAGGTAGGTCTCCCACAGGCGCTCCGCGTTCGCCCGGCGGATCTCGCCCCGGGCAATGGGCTCGACCCCGAGCAGGTCCTCGATCTGGTCGTGGTGGTACGGGAAGTGCGTGTCTACGTAGTTCACGTACAGGAACAGCGGGCTCCTGGCGTCGAGACCGTCGAGGAAGCGGAAGACGCGCTCGTTCACGGTCTTCCAGGACACCTGGAGACTCGAGGAATGCGTCGAGCGCGAGGTGCGGCGGTCGATGTCCTGGCGCGCGTCGTAGAAGAAGTGGGCGCGGTCCATGCCGACCAGCGCCTCGCTCCCGCCAAACGCATCGTCCTGGCCCGAGAAGTACGCCACCGTGTAGCCGCGCGCCACGAAGTCGTCGATCAGGGTGTCCTGGTCGGGGTAGGGCGCCTGTCTTCCGCCGAAGAGCTGCGCTCGGGAGCGCGTGGTGTACGGCGTGTGGACGTACGCCTGCCGCGAGTGCGCGCCTTCCCGGGCCAGCCGGTTCAGGACGGGCGTCACCTGTGTGCCGCGGAGCTGCGCGCCGATCAGGTCGTCGCGGAAGCTCTCCAGGTAGATCAACAGGAGGTCGGGCCTCGCGTCGCCGTGCAGGCCCGCTTGTGCCACCGGGGGCGGCACCGCGAAGTCGCGCGGGTGGTCTCCGGCCAGCGCGTTCTCGTCGACGCCGTTCCCCGGATGGTCGAGGGCCCAGGGCGAGATGTCGCCGTCGAAGGGCGCGGGATCCGGGGGTCGGGAGAGGAGCCCGACGCCATCGCCGTCGACGTCCGTCGCCCGGCCCACGAGGCCCGCCAGCATGGCGGCGCTGGGCTTGCCGCGGAGCGCCGTCTGCGCGCGCTCGGCCGCGGCCCAGGGCGCCAGCAGCACGGCCAGCGAGAGCAGGGCGGCGGCGCCGGCCCCCAGCCAGACCGTAGCGATGCGCGGCGCCGCGAAGCTGACGCCGCCTCCCTCGAGGCGGTGCTCGACGAAGCGCGCCACGGCGAGGACGACGCCGAAGGCCACGGCCACCATGCACAGCGCCAGGGCCTTCGAGCCCAGGTCTGGAAGGGCCGAGTTGGCGACGGCGGTGACATTGCCGGCGGCGAGCTGCCAGATCACCCCGAGCGCGAGCAGGTCGCCGACGATGGTGTGGACCTGGTAGCGCACGATGTCGAGGCCCGCGGCGATGCCCAGGGTGAGCGCGGCCGTGAGTCCGAACACCTGCACCCGGGCCAGGCCGATCCGTTGGAGCAGCGGGATCGCCAGGCCCCAGAGCACCAGCACGAAGGTCGCGTCCAGGAGGAGGGACGCCGCGGCGAAGCCCAGGCGCAGCCCCGCGGTGTCGAGGGCGACGCCGTTGTAGCCGGTGGTGAAGGTGCCGCGCGAGAGTTCGAGGAGCATGGCGTCCGCGATCCCGAGCGCCGCGAGGCAGACCGCCAGCAGCCCGATCCAGATCATCCCGCGCAGGCCGCGCGGTGGTGCCTCCACGCCGCCGCGATCCACTCCTTTGCGCGCCGCTCGGTCTCCCGCTTGTAGAGGCGGCCGGTGCTTCCGGAGACCGCAATCAGCGAGATCGGCCGCGATCCGAAGATCAGCTCCGACGCCGCCGAGGCCATGCGCGACGCGAAGGGCCCCACGACGGGCCGGTTCTCGTAGGCGAAGACGTACACGGCGAAGCTGGTTCCGCGCTCGACTTTTTGCTGGACCAGATGCACCGGGAGCAGTTCGCCGTCGACCTCGAGCCACTCCACGTCGTGCTGGTCGGGCTCGAGCTGACCCGGGGCCGAGGGGTGAAGGAACCGGCGAGGAAGCCCGTAGGCGCGAATCATCACGAACTCGAGCGGCGCCTGGCGCCGGTGTTCGGGCTGGATCCGGCCCGAGACGCTCTTGTTGGCCCGGTCGGCACGTGGTTCCCGTTCGACCACGGTGTTCTCGCTGACCCGACTCACGTCCATCAGGAGTACCGGGTCGGCGCAGTCGTCCACCCGGTTGGGCGCCATCCGGGCCACGGCGATCGGCACCACGGCCAGGCCGAGCAGGATGGCGAGCGGGATCCCGAAGCGCCGGGAGGTGGCCGTCATGCGAAGGCGTTTCGCAGCGACTGGCGATCCGCCATGGTGAACAGGATCGCGATGATGAGACAGAAGCTCGCCACGCCCGAGGCCTCGTGGAGGGGCGTGTCGAGCAGCGAGAAGTCGGCGAGCGCGATCAGGACCAGCATGAAGACGCGCAGCACGTTGGCCGCCAGCGCCAGGGGCAGGAAGGACGCGATCAGCAGGGCCCGGCGCCAGGGAGACTGGCAGTAGCAGACGAGGAAGATCGTCAAGGCCAGGGCAGAGTAGGTGGTGGCGAAGCCGCTGCACGCATCCGACACGACGAAGATCGAGTCCGCCACGTCCAGCACCGAGTGCTCACGCGCCGACGGGATGCCCAACATGCGCAGCAGGGGCAGGGTGCCCGCCGCGGTGGCGTTGCGCAGGACGAGGTGGTTCGAGAGGGTCGCCGGGATCGGCACCATGAAGATCCCGAGCATCAGGACCACGCGCAGCGCCTTGGTGCGCTGACGCCCCAGGATCAGCAGCGAGAGCCCGGGCAGGCACACCACCAGACCGATGGCCGAGAGGTATCGGGTGCCCGCGGCGCTGTCGAGAACCACCAGGGTGATGCCCACGGCCAGCCAGGCGAAGCCCCATGGCGACGAGTCGTCCTCTACGGTCTCCTCGCGGCGGAGCACCGAGCGGGCCAGGAAGAACATCAGCACGGGCATGAAGATCCCGTGATTGTTCTGCCAGACGCTGCCGGTCCACTGGGAATACATCCAGAGCATGGTGGGCGCGAACACCAGGCCGAACAGAAAGAGCGCGGCCCACACGCTCGGGGCGACCTCGCGGATCTTGACGGCGTCGATGCGTCGCCGGCCGTCCCAGTAGACCCCGGTGTCGGCGCGCGTGGCCCGGTGCAGGTAGACGAACAGGCCCAGTGCGGCGATTGCACCCAGACCGATCGACGGCAGCAGGTCGTCCGGGGTGAGGGGGCTCACCCCGAAAAGCACTCCCGCACCGACCGCCAGAGCGAGGTTCTTCAGGTTGGTTCGGCTCAGCACACGTCTCTTATCGAGCGCCCGGCCCTACCAGTAAACCAGGAGGGTGAAACCGGTGGCCTCAGCGAATTCGAGATCGTCGCAGAAGGGAGGGGAGTGGGGCAAGCCCGACCCAGGTCCCGCGCGGGAGACCGCTGCGGGCCCCGAGGCTCGGGGCCCGCCCTGCGCCATGGGTCCTAGGTGCGCGAGGGAAGCAGCCGCAGGGCCGAAACTGCCAGCTCTCGATAGAGCCGGACGCCCAGGATCATCACGTCTGTTGCCCTTCGAATCGTTCGTCGCATGATGTGTCTCCGCTACAGGAAGTGTCCGTTCCCCGCACGCACGTGGCGAACTTCTCGTGCGCTGCGTGATACTCCGGGCCGTGGCGACCCCCGAGACACCGGACAGACGCCTCTGGATCGACGGCGAGTGGGTGCCGTGGGAGCGCGCCACGGTCCACGTCCTGTCCCACAGCCTCCAGAGGGGCTCGCTGGTCTTCGACTACATGAGCATCCACGGAACTCCCCGTGGGGATGCGGTCTTCCGGCTACACGAGCATGTGGAGCGCTTCCTGCTCTCCTGCGCCTTGGTCGGGCTCCCCCTGGAGCGGAGTGGGCCCGAGCTCGAGTCCGCCGTCCTCGACACGGTTCGCGCCAATCCCGGCTCCACGGCGCTGAAGATGAGCGCGTACCTGCCGTCTGTGGAGGTGGACGTGGTGCCCGTGGACGATCGGGTGAGCGTGGCCATCGCGGCCTACGACCCGGTCGCGGACATCCTGGCCCGGAAGGCCACCCGGGCCCCGTTCAAGCCGGAGCTGCGGCTGTGGATCGAGAAGGAGCGGCGCAACCGGCGGTCCGACATCCTGCCGGCCCAGGCGAAGGTGGCGGCCAACTACACCTCGCCCATGGCGGCCAAGTGGAAGGCGCGTCAGGCGGGTTACGACGAGATCGTCCTGGTGGACGAGGACGGGTACCTGGCCGAGGGCCCCACCACGAACCTGTTCCTGGTGAACGCGGAGGGGGAGCTGTGCACGCCGTCGGAGCGCAACGTGCTGCTGGGGATCACGCGCCGCACGGTGATCGAGCTGGCCAAGCACGACGGCATCCCGGTCCAGGAGGTGTCGCTCGAGCCGCAGGCGCTGCACGACGCGGCCGAGGTGTTCATGACGGGAACGACCGCCGGTGTCTGGCCCGTGGTCTCCGTCGACGACAAGACCGTGGGCGACGGCAGACCCGGCCCGGTCACGATCCGGCTCCGGGAGCACTTCGAGCGGGTGGTCTCGGGCCGGGACCCCGACTTCGAGCACTGGCTCTCGTACGTGGAGCGGTAGCCGTGCGCCTGCTCTCGGGGATGCAGCCCTCCGGCGAGGCCCTCCACCTGGGCAATTACTTCGGCGCCCTCCGCCAGTGGGTGGCTCTGCAGGAGAAGTACGAGGAGGCCCTCTGGTTCATCGCGGACTACCACTCGATGACGACGGTCCGCGACCCGGCCATTCGTCGTCGCTACACCTTCGCCACGGCTCTCGACTACCTGGCCGCGGGCATCGATCCCGAGCGCTCGATCGTGTACCGGCAGAGCGACGTGCCGGAGGTGTGCGAGCTCGCCTGGCTGCTCGGGACGGTGACGCCCATGGGCATGCTGGAGCGCGCTCACGCATACAAGGACAAGATCGCCCAGGGGCAGTCCGCGGAGGCCGGCCTGTTCAACTATCCGCTGCTGATGGCGGCGGACATCCTGCTTCCCCGCTCGGAGCTCGTGCCCGTGGGCCAGGACCAGAAGCAGCATCTGGAGATGACCCGAGATATTGCCCAGCGCTTCAACCAGACCTACGGGGTCGAGGCGCTGACGCTGCCCGAGGCGTACATCCTGGAGGATGTGGCGGTGGTGCCCGGCACCGACGGGCGCAAGATGAGCAAGTCGTACGGCAACACCATCCCCATGTTCGAGAGCGAGAAGGTGATCAAGAAGGCGGTGATGGGCATCGTCACCGACTCGACGCCCGTCGCGGATCCCAAGGACCCGCAAGCCGTCGTCTTCCAGCTCTGGAGCCTCTTCGCCAGTGAAGCCGAGCGCGGGGAGATGGCGGAGCGCGCGGTGCGGGGCGGACTGGGCTACGGCGAGGTCAAGAAGGACCTCCTGGCTCGGCTCCTCGAGACCTTCGCGTCCATGCGCGAGCGCCGCGCCTACTACGCCGAGCGCCCCGACGAGGTGGAGGAGATCCTGGCCCGCGGCGCGGAGCGGGCGCGGGCCCTGGCCGCCCCCGTGCTCGACGGCTGCCGCCGCGCCGCCGGCGTCGGACCTCCCTCGTAGCAGCCAACCGCGGGTCTTGACTCAACCGGGCCTCTCCGGCGTCCGAAGACATCTTCGGACCCTGCCGGGAGGTCTCGATGCGCATCCCCTTCACCGACGCGACGCTCGCTCTTGTGCTGGCGACGACCATGGCCGCGACCGGCTGCAACGTGATCGACGCGTTGCCCAGTGGCGATGCCGAGTCGGGCGCGGCCGGGCTCGCGAGCACCGGCACGGCCCAGGCCCCGGCCGAGCTCGATTCCGCGCTGCTCGAGCGCGCGGGCGATGGGGACCTGGAGGCGCAGTACGCGGTCGGGCGCGCCTACACCGGCGAGGGTGGGGTGGAGCGCGACCTGCCCCAGGCGGTCCATTGGTTCTCCGAGGCGGCGGAGGAGGGACATGGACCCTCCCAGAGTGCGCTCGGCGCCATGCTGATCGACGGAGAGGGCATCGAGGTCGACCTTGCCGAGGGCAAGATCTGGCTCGTGCGCGCGGCGCAGCAGGGCGACGCCAACGGCGAGTACCACCTCGGTCGCTACTTCGCCGCCGGCCTCGACGACGAGCCCGACCCGGCGGCAGCGCTGCTCTGGTGGCGCAAGGCGGCGGCCCAGGGGCAGCCCGAGGCGCAGCACCTTCTCGGTCTGTCCCGCGGGCAGGGTCTGGCCCCCGAGCGGGGACTGGCTGTCGACGACTCGCAGGAGGCGGCACGGCGCTGGTTCCGTCTGGCCTCCGAGCAGGGCTACGCGCCGTCGCAGCACGAGCTGGGGCGGATCTACGACCAGGGGCGCGGGGTGACCCGGGACGCCGCGGAGGCGGTGACCTGGTACCGGTTGGCGGCGGAGCAGGGCCACGCGGCCGCCCAGGCCCAGCTCGGATACATGTACGCCACCGGCGACGGCGTGCCGCCGAGCTACGACGAGGCCGCCAAGTGGTCGGCTCGCGCCGCGGCGCAGGCCGATCCGGACGGGTGCAACAACCTGGCGGTCCTCTACCTGAAGGGCTTCGGTGTGGCCCAGGACTTCGAGGAGGCCCTGCGCTGGTACACCCGGGCCGCGGAGCTGGGCAACGCATCGGCCCAGAACATGCTGGGCACCCTCTACCTGACGGGCCAGGGTGTCGCGCGCGATCCGGCAGCCGCGGAGCGCTGGTGGCGCAGGGCCGCGGAGCATGGCTACGCCGCCTCCCAGTACAACCTGGGCGGGATGTACTCCAGGGAGCTGAGTGACGAGCTTACCCGGGAGGAGGCGCTGTCCTGGCTGTCGCGCGCAGCCGGGCAGGGCCACGGGCGGGCGAAGCAGGAGCTGGCGGAGCTCGAGGCCCAGCCGGAAGACGAGACCGGATCAGCTCCGGGCGAGACGCTCTAGCCGCCGCCCGACCTCGTCCGCGGATTGGGTCCGGTCGGCGGGCTTCTTCTCGATCATCTCCAGGATCAGCTCGGCGAGCTCGTCGGGGATGTCCGATGCGACGCTGCGCGGGTCCGGAGGCGTCTCGTGCCGGTGGCGGTACGCAACGTCTCCCTTGGAGAAGGGCACCTGTCCCGTGGCCAGCTCGAACAGCGTCACGCCGAAGGCGTAGATGTCGGCGAGGTGGTCGACCGACTCGCCGGCGCTCTGCTCGGGCGCCATGTAGAAGGGCGTCCCGCCGATCACCGTCGCCTCCTTGCGCACCTCCTCCATCATCTTGGCCAGACCGAAGTCCATGATCTTCACGGTCTTGTCGACGGTGAAGAACAGGTTCGCGCTCTTGATGTCCCGGTGGACGACCCGCTGTTGGTGGGCGTAGTGGAGACCGCTGGCCACCTGCCGGCCCAGGCGCGCCGCGTCCCGCGCGGTGAGCCGGCCCTTCTTCTTGAGGATCACGTTCAGCGGCCGGCCCTTGAGCAGCTCCATGGTGATGAAGAAGGTGCCGTCGGTCTGGTCCGTGTCGTACACGGTGACGATATTCCGGTGCGTCAGCCGCGCGGAGGCCTGGGCCTCGCGCAGGAAGAGCTGGATTGCCTTCGGGTGGTCGCGCAGGTTCTCGGGCAGGCGCTTCAGTGCCACCACCCGGTTCAGCCGGGTGTCGCGCGCCTTGAACACCACCCCCATGCCGCCGCGACCGATCTCCTCGATCAGCTGGTAGCGGTCCTCGTCGATCCACGCGGTGGGTGCCGTGCGCGTGCCGATGGGCGCCGTGGTGCGGCGCGCGTTCGAATCGGAGAGCTCCTGCTCGCTGCGCTTCTTGCGCAGGGTCTCGATGCGGGTGGCGACGTGGGGATAGGTGGGCTCCTGGGTGCGCAACCGCTCGAGCACCTCGAGGGCGCGCTCGAACTGGTCGCCCTGCTCCAGGAGATCCGCCAGCCGGAAGGCCAGGTCCGGGTTGCCGGTGCCGGGCGGCGCCACCTGGAAGTACCTGTCCAGGGCCTCGGTGGCCAGGTCGCGGTGGCCCTCGCGCTCGAAGGCGTCGGCCAGCTGGGAGCACGCTTCGGTGTAGCGCGAGTCGTCGGACGCGATCTGCTGCAGGAGCCGGATGCCGCGGGCGCGGTCGTCGTGTTGGAAGGCGACCTGCGCCGCCTCGAAGAGCTCGCCCGAGCGCTCGAGGGCCGAAACCCACTTGGCGGTGTTGCCAGCCTTCTTGTAGCAGGCGATCGCGCTCTCGAGATCGCGCGCCAGCTCGAAGGCGTCGCCGGCCTTCACCAACTCGCCCGCGCGCCGGAACATCTCCGCCGCGCGAAGCGAGTCTCCGGCCTGTTCGTAGAGGGCTGCGGCCCGGGTGTAGTCCTTGAGGCTCGCGCGGAGCCGTGCCGCCTCGAGCGCCCGACCGGCGGACTCGAAGTGCTCGGCCGCGCGCTCGGCGTGTCCCTGCTCGCGGTGCAGCCGCGCCAGCAGAAGGTGCGCCTTGGCCGACTGTCCCTCGCGCTCGAGGGCGCGCGCCGCGGCGCTGAGGTCACCGTGCAGGTACGGCTCCACCGCCGGCGGACAGCCCTTGAAGATTACGTTCTCGCTCGCGGCCAGGTCGATCTCGATACTGGCGGGCTTGAAGGAGTCGACCTCGATCGAGTACTCGGCCACCCTGTCGCCGCAGCCCACCAGGATGGTGTGCTTGCCCTTGGTCAGGTGCAGGCGCAGAGGGCCGCTTCGGGCGAAGCGCAGCGATTGGGGGAGGCCCCGGGCGGCCACGGCAGCGTCCTTCGCCGGGCGCTTGTCCCACAGCACCTTGACGTCGACGAGGCACTCCCGCGGCTGGAGGTCGAACTCCACCTGCGCGGTCTCGCCGTTGCGGACGTCGACGCCCTGCTCGTCGACCGGATCGACCAGGACCTCTTCGCTGTCCGGGTCCTGGAGGATTCCCTCGACCATGACCGTGTAGCTGCCGGGGCGCAGGCGTCGGAACTGGGTCTCTCGACTGACCAGGTGGTGCTCGGTTCGGGTCGACGCGCCGCCCTTGAGGACCAGCTGGTGATCGCTGCGCGGACGCCTCTTCCTGGGCTTCTTGCTTCTCGGGACCAGTCGCACGCTGAAGGTGCCGCGCAGCTCCGGTGGATAGTCGAAGGAGACCATCAGCTCGCCGCGGCCCCGCGGCACGCGCAGGCCCACCAGCCCGAGCGCCAGCAGACCCGCCAGGAAGAGCCCGATCCGGGCCGTGCCCGGAACCAGCGATTCGCGCAGGCCGGTGGCCAGCGCTTCGCGGAGCGGCGCTGGAAGCGACGCGGCCAGGCTGCGCACGCCGCGCTCGACGGTGGCACCGACGCCGAGGTGGCTCGCGTCGGGCCAGGCGGACCAGAAGAGCTCGGGTACCGGGCCGGTGGGGTCGTCTTCGAAGCGCGCCCGCGCGAGCAGACCGGCGGCCCGCTTGGAGCGGGGGGCGAGCTCGCTCGCCCGCTCGAGGGCTTCGACGGCGAGGTCGGGACGCGAGCTCAACAGGTACAGCTCGCCGAGCTCTCGCGGGAGCCCGGAGCGATGGGGATCGCTCTCGATCGCGGCCAGCAACGCGCCTTCGGCGCCTTCGAAGTCGCCGTTGCGCAGCCGCATGTGCGCCAGCCGGCGCCAGATGTGCGCGTCTTCACGACCGAGGCCGATCGCCCGGGCGTACGCGGCCTGGGCACCCTCGTGGTCGGGCAGCGACTCGAGCACCTGGCCCCAGCGCACCCAGAGCTCGCCGCGCAGCTCGGCCGGAAGCAGCCAGCCGGAGTCGACGTCGATGGGCGGCGGACGCTGGCGATCGATCCGCTCAGCGCGCGCTTCCGCGTCGGCCAGGGGAGACGCGCCGCGCACCACGGTGCGCACCTGCAGCGCGCCCGCTCGGCGCGCGGCTTCTTCGATCTGGCGCTTCAGCTCCTCGCCTGTGAGGTCGTCGGTCAGCTCGGGGACGGTGGGCTCTTCGAGCTCCGGCTCCGCGACCGGTAGGGGCTCGGGTCCGGGCGAGAGCGGCGCTTCGGCTCGCGCCGGCGCGGCGGCGAGGAATACCGCAGCCGCGAGAGCGGCTGCGAGCGCACTTGCCGGTTCCGTAATTCGCACCACCACACCATCCTCATCGGTGGGGCGGGGGCGGGGGTTAAGGCCGCGATCCCGGGGGCTCCGGGGTCGGAGCGGGGGTCTGCCGATCCCCTAAGTCTTCGTTTTTACAGCCGCGGCGATCTCCTCCAGGAGGTCCCGGGTCTCGTTCCACCCGATGCACGGGTCGGTCAGCGAAACCCCGGGTCGGGGCCGGGAACGGTGGCCCGGGGTCCAGGGCTGGGCGCCCGGCTCCAGGTTGCTCTCGAGCATCAGCCCGGCGATCGCCTCCTGGCCGGCTCGGACCTGGGACAGCACCGCCCGACACACGGCGCCCTGGACCCGGTGGTTCTTGCCCGAGTTGCCGTGGGAGCAGTCGATCACCAGCGGACGGCGCAGGCCGCCCTTGCGCGCGCGGGTGCTGGCCCAGGCCACGCACTCGGCGTCGTAGTTGGGCACGCCGCCGCCGCCGCGCAGCACCACGTGGGCGTCGGGGTTGCCGGCGGTGCGCACCAGGCACGCCGTTCCGCTGGCATCGATGCCGAGGAAGCTGTGGGGACGCCGCGCCGTCTCGACGGCGTCGAACGCCACGCCCAGGTCGCCGTCGGTGCCGTTCTTGAAGCCCACGGGCAGGCCGAGGCCGCTGGCCAGCTCGCGGTGCGGCTGGCTCTCGACGGTGCGCGCGCCCACGGCGCCCCAGCTGAGCAGGTCCACCAGGTAGCGGGCGGCGAGCGGGTCGAGGAGCTCGCTGGCACAGGGAAGCCCCGCCTGGCCGATGGCGCGCAGCAGCGACCGCGCGACCCCGAGCCCGCGCGCGGCATCGCAGGAGCCGTCGAGGCCCGGGTCGTTCAACAAGCCCTTCCAGCCGTCGCGCGAGCGCGGCTTCTCGACGTAGGTGCGCATCACCACCAGCAGCTCTCGGGCGTGTGTCTCGGCCAGGGGCCGGAGCCGGTGCGCGTACTCGACAGCGGCCTCGGGGTCGTGGATCGAGCACGGCCCGACGATCAACAGCAGCCGCGGATCGTGGCCGCGCAGGATGTCGCCGATCTCGCGGCGGACGCGGGCAATCGACGCGCCTAGGCGCGGTGACACCGGGAACCGACTGCGCAGCTCTCTGGGCGACGGAAGGCGGCCCTCGGCATGGGCCACCACGGGCATGGGGGCCACGCTCGTGCTCGACATGGGGAGATCTCCTCTTCGCCCCGTGCCCTCTCGAGTCGAGATCGCGGGAAGAAAAGGAAAAGCCCCGAGATCTCTCTCAGGGCTCCGGGAATCAAGTGGTTCGGTCAGTGGACGACGCTACACGGCTCCCGGGGCCCTGGAGGAAAACCAGGGAAAATAGAAGCGCTGGAAGTTCCCGAGGTGCTCGCCGTGACTCACGGCCCCTTCGTTACACCAGCTTCCCTGCCACGTCAATCGCGAAGGCGGGCCCCTGCAAACGCAAGGAGAGCGACTCGAGAGTCGCTCTCCGCGCAGCGAGCCGCAGGCGAGCGAAGGCGGGCCCCCGCAAGGCTGGCTAGGTTTGGCTGGTGGCGTCTCCCCGGCCCCGGCCGCTTCCCGCGCTTCACCGTCTCTTCCCCAACGTCTATTACGGCTGGATCGTCACGGCCGCGTGCTCGGTGCTCTCCTTCCTGGTCGTCGGGATCGGCTTCTACGGAATGGTGGTGTTCCTGGACGCGCTGGTCGTCGACCGCGGCTGGGACCGCGCGTCGGTGTCCGGTGCGACGAGCCTCTACTGGATCACCACCGGCGTGACCGGCATCGCCATCGGCCGGGCCATCGACCGCGCGGGCACGCGCGGCTTCATGGCGGCGGGCGCGGTCGCGATGAGCGGCGCCCTGCTGGCGATCGGCGCGATCCGGGAGCCCTGGCAGCTCTATCCGGTGTACGTGCTGCTGGGCATCGGCTTCGCGCTCTGCGGCAGCGTGCCGGTGGGCGCCATCATGACGCGCGGGTTCGTCGCGCGCCGGGCGCGCGCCATGAGCCTCTCGATGACAGGCGTGTCCCTGGGCGGAATGCTGCTGGTGCCGTGGATGACGGCGCTCGTCCAGAGCGAGGGGCTTCGGGTGACGGTGGGCGTGCTGGCAGTGCTCCTGGTGGCGGTGGTGCTTCCGCTCACCGCTTTCGTGCTGCGCTTCGATCCGGTGGATCACGGCTTGCAGCCGGACGGTGTGAA
>JAPUKG010000247.1 GCA_027295775.1 Pseudomonadota bacterium | reverse complement strand
GGCGCAGGCCGAGCTGGTCGATCACCGTCGAGCTCGCGTCCGACAGGAAGCGGACGCGGTCGCGCAGGCCGTTCTCGTCGACGAACAGCCGGGTGCGGGCGTTGATCTGGTTGTCCGCCATCACCCAGACGATCTCGAGGTCCGGCGCCTCTTCCAGGGTCTGCCGCAGCTCCACGAGCCGCGCCTTCGTGTACGGTCACCAGTCGACGCTGCGCTCGAAGATGAGCAGCACCCGGTGCCCGCGCAGGTCCGACAGGCGCACGAGGTCGCCTTCGAGATCCGGCAGCGCGATGTCCGGAAGGGTCTCGCCGATCGCGCCCACCGCGCCGTCGATGTCGGCCCGCGCCGCGGCCTCGGTACCCCGCCGTCCGAGCGAGGTGGAGGGGAGGAAGAGGTCGAGGGCCAGCAGGGCAACGATGGCGGCGGTCGCGAGCCAGCGGAGCATCAGGCGGCCTCCTTCCCGGGATGGGGCGGGCGCAGCCAGACGAAGGCCAGTGCCAGCAGCAGGAAGAGAGCGGCCTCGACGCGCGGCAGCGATCCGAGGAACACGTGGTAGTCGCCGATCAGCCACACCACCATGCGGTAGACCGCCGACAGCACCAGCGCGAAGGCGGTGACGGTTCCCACGGTGCGGCCCGCGCCCGGATGGCGGGCGGCGCCGAGCAGACCGCCGGCCCAGCCCACCAGCGCGCAGCCCGTGAAGGCCACGAAGTAGTGACCCACCGGGCCGGTCGGAATTGCCGGCTCGCTGCCCGGCTCCTGGTAGGCAAAGAACTGGAGGAAGAAGAGGAGGCCCACGGCCAACAGCGCCGCGCCGAACAGGCCACAGAGAACTCGGTACGCCAACCCGGTCTTCTCCCGCCGGCTGCCGGCCGCATCCGGACTTGCCGATTCCCGATCCCTCGGGAATCCTCGCCTCACCCATGAACCATCGCGCAACCGGCGAGGCCGCGCCGCCCCTCCCCCCCGACGAGCGCGCGCGGGGGCGTCGCCTGGCCTTCACCAGCCATCCGTTGGGCATGACCTTCTCCATGGTGTTCAGCCAGCACCTACCGACCCTGGCGCTGGTCTCGCTGGGCGCGAGCGAGACCGTGGTGGGACTCCAGAACGCGTTCGGCTCGGTCTTCCAGCCGCTCCAGCTCCCCACCCTGCGCGCCGTCGGGCGCGTGGCCAAGCGGCGCATCCTGATGCTCGGTCAGGCCTTCGCGGTGCTGGGGGCGCTCCCGCTCGTGGCCTTCGCGAGCCTGGAGCAGGCGGGCGACGCAGCGGTCCCACTGGCCATGGCCAGCTTCGCGGCGGTGACCGCCGGCCTCACCATCTCGAACACCGTCTGGTTCCCGCTGCTGCGCGCCTACGTCGAGCCGAACGCGATCGGCCGCTTCTTCGGCCTGCTGCGCAGCGGCTGGCACCTGGCGCTGATCGTCTACTACGTGGCCGCACAGCGCTGGCTGGCGGCGAATCCCGGGGCGTTCGGCGAGCTCTTCCTGGCGGGCTGGGTGTGCGGCCTGTTGCGCATCGCGCTCATCTCCCGGCTTCCGGAGCGGAGCGAGCGAACCGGCGAGCGCATCCGCGTGGGCGAGGCGCTGGCACTGGTGCGGGAGAACCGCGACTTTCGCCGCTACCTGGAGGGCGTCACCGCATCGGCGGCGGTGCGCCTGTGCGTCGTGCCCTTTGCCATCGTGATGCTGCGCCGCGAGATCGGACTCACGGACGGGCAGATCCTGCTCACGACCATCGCGAGCTTCGCGGGCGGGCTGGCGTCCCTCTACCTGTGGGGCACCGTGGTCGATCGCATCGGGCCGGCGCCGGTCTTCCGCTGGACCTCGATCGGGATGGCCCTCCTCTACCTGCTCCTGCTCGACATGAGCGAGCCCACCCCGACCACCGTGTTCACCGCGGTCGTCTTCTTCTTCGGCTTCTCGGTCCTGGCTTCGGGGTTCGGCGTGGCGGACACCCACGTGCTGTTCGGGATGACCCCGCCCGAAGCGCCGGCCCGCGTCCTGGTGGTGGCCTCGGTGGTCGTCCACCTCGCGGCCGGCATCGCCCCGGTGAGCGCGGGCTTCGCCCTCGAGCGGTGGCTGGCCGCGGCCGACGATCCGCTCTCCGTGTACCGCACCTTTTTCGCCGCCCTGGCCGTCCTCCAGGCGGTCTCCTTTCTGCCCCTGCGCCGCTTCGGGCGCTGAGGTACTGATTGGCCCGTGGCCCGGACCCGCCCTGAAGGCCGACTCGCGGTCGTCGCCGCGTTCGCGCTCGCCGCCTGCTCTCCGACCTTCGACGACCCCGGCGTCTCCGGACCCGCGGAGGTCCGGCAGGCCAGCGAGTGGCCCCACTACGGCGGCGACGCCGGCGGCCAGCGCTACGCGGAGCTCGCTGCCATCACGCCCGCAAACGTCGACCAGCTCGAGGTGGCCTGGACCTACCACACGGGCGACGTCTCGCGGGGCAGCGAGGAGATTCCGTCGACGACCGCGTTCCAGAACACCCCGATCCTCGTCGACGGGCGGCTCTTCCTGTGCACGCCCTTCAACCGCGTGATCGCTCTCGACCCGGTGACCGGCGCCGAGCTCTGGGCCCACGACCCGGAGATCGATCTGTCCGGTCACTACGCCAACCAGCTCATCTGCCGCGGGGTGACTGCCTGGCGCGACCCGCAGCGGGCCGCGGGGGACGAGTGCGCCGTGCGCATCTTCACCGCCACCAACGACGCCTATCTGATCGCGCTCGACGCGGAGACCGGCCGTCCCTGCAGCGACTTCGCCGACGCGGGCCGGATCGATCTGAACCCGGCCGCGGGGGAGCAGCGCTGGAAGGGCGAGTACCAGGTGACATCGCCCCCCGTCGTCGCCGAGGGGCTCGTGATCACGGGCTCGGCGGTGGGGGACAACCAGCGCTGGAACGCGCCCAGCGGGCTCATCCGCGGCTTCGACGCGCGCACGGGCGCGCTGCGCTGGAGCTGGGACCTGTCTCCGCCGGGCTTCGAGGCCACGCCCGAGAACACGAGCGCCGAGGGCCACGCCCTGGGCACGCCCAACGCCTGGGCGCCCTTCTCCGTCGACGCGGAGCGCGGGCTCGTGTTCGTGCCGACGGGCAACCCGATGCTCGACTACTACCGGGGCGGCAACCCCGAGATGAGCCACTACGGAAGCTCGGTGGTGGCCCTGCACGCGGCCACGGGCGAGGTGGTGTGGCACTACCAGACGGTCCACCAGGACGTCTGGGACTTCGACCTGCCCGCGCAGCCCACGCTCACCACCCTTCGGCTCGAGGGAGATGGGCACGAGATCCCCGCTCTCGTGCAGCCCACCAAGATGGGCTTCCTGTTCGTGCTGAACCGGGAGACCGGCGAGCCGATCTTCCCCGTCGAAGAGCGCCCGGTTCCCCAGGGCGGCGCGCCGGGCGAGAAGCTCTCGCCCACCCAGCCGTTTCCCACGCGCCCGCCGCCGCTCTCCCGCAGCGAGCTCACGCCCGACGACGCCTGGGGCGTACTCTTCTTCGACAAGCGCTGGTGCCGGAAGCGGATCGAGTCCTTCGACTACGAGGGGATCTACACGCCGCCCTCCCTGCGCGGCACGATCGCGCTGCCGGGGAACGCGGGCGGATCCAATTGGGGCGGCATCGCAGTGGACCCGGTGCGGCAGATCGCCGTGGTCAACACCATGGACCTGCCCTGGCTGATCCGCCTGGTCCCGCGCGACGAGTTCCAGCGGACCGAGCGCGATCGGGACATCGTCGAGCTCTCATCCCAGGACGGCACGCCCTACGGCCTGTGGCGCGAGCCGCTCTTGTCACCGCTGCTGCTCCCGTGCAGCAAGCCACCGTGGGGAAGCCTGGCGGCCGTGGACCTGGCCCGCGGCGAGCTCCTGTGGCAGCGCCCGTTCGGAACCGTGGCCGACCTGATGCCGCTGTTCTCGCCGCACTGGGAGCTCGGCACGCCCAACCTGGGCGGCCCGCTGATCACCTCGACGGGCCTCATCTTCATCGGCGCCGCCATGGACAACTACCTGCGCGCCTTCGACCTCGAGACCGGCGAAGAGCTGTGGCGCGGCCGCCTCCCCGCCGGCGGCCAGGCCACACCCATGACCTACCAGGCCGAGGACGCCCAATACGTCGTCATCGCCGCCGGCGGCCACGCACGCGTGGGATCGACACTGGGCGACGCGCTGGTCGCCTTTCGCCTGACGCCTCCAGCCTTCTGAACTTCGCGGGGCTTCGCCCCGCTGCGCGGTCGCGTTTCGACCCCGAGATCTCAACGACTGCCGTGCACGCTCCCTTGCCGCATCGGGCCCAGTCTGGGCAAGCATGGCCCCCCGTTGCCTCCGTGGCACTGACCCTCGACGAAAGGCTGTTTCTTCCCCCCGAGACATTTCAGCACCCCACATGCTCACCATCCAGAGTCTTGTGGTTCTGCACCCTGCCCAAATCCGCTTCAAGCCACGGCCTGCCGACGGATTAGAGGCCTCGGAGCGCGATGACCCCCACCCGCCCCCAGGAGAATGCCTCCCGAAGTTCAGAAGGGTACGATGGCACCCATGGCTCTCGAGTCGTCTCAGCGAATTCTGGTTCGCCTGAGCGGGGACATCACCACCAAGGCGAAGGCGACCCGGAAGCAGTTCGTCCGCCGCCTGGTGAGGAACCTGAAGGACGCCCTCAAGTCCGCGGGTGCCGCCGGGCGGGTGCTGCGCACCCACGACCGGATCTTCGTCGAGGTCGAGCGGGGAGAGCCGGCCTCGGCGCTGGCGCGCGTCTTCGGCGTCCAGTCGCTCTCCCGGGCGGAGCGGCGCCCGTGGTCCGAGCTTCGAGACCTGGTCGACGCTGGGCTCGCGCTGTACGGCGACGCCGTCCGCGGCAAGCGCTTCGCAGTGCGCGCGCGGCGCGTGGGCGACCGCGCGCGCGTACCCATCGACGCCCGAGCAGTGGAGCGCGAGCTCGGCACCGCGCTGCTTCCGTCGGCCGCGCGGGTCGACCTGTCCAATCCCGAGATCACCGTCCGCCTCGAGCTGCACCCGGGCGAGGTCGACTTCTTCACCGACTCCACGCGCGGACCCGGCGGGCTTCCGCTCGGCGTCGAGGGCCGTGCCATCGCCCTCGTCTCCGGCGGCTTCGACTCCGCGGTCGCCGCGTGGCATCTCCTGAAGCGGGGCGTCGCCCTCGACTACGTCTTCTGCAACCTGGGCGGCCGCATCCACCAGCTCGGCACGTTGCGGGTCATGAAGGAAATCGCCGACAACTGGTCCTACGGCGCCCGGCCCGCGCTTCACGCCATCGACTTCGACCTCGTCTCGCGAGAGATCCAGGCGCACTCCCAGACCCGCTACTGGCAGGTGGTGCTGAAACGCCAGATGCTGCGCGCGGCCGAGCGCGTCGCGGCGGAGCGGGGCGCCGTCGCCCTCGTCACCGGCGAGGCGGTGGGGCAGGTCTCCTCCCAGACGCTGCAGAACATGGCGGTGATCTCGCGGGCAACGGGGCTTCCGATATTGCGACCGCTGGTGGGCTTCAACAAGGAAGAGATCATCGACCGGGCGCACAAGATCGGCACCTTCGAGCTCTCCAAGGTGGTGAGAGAGTACTGCGCAATCGTCCCCCGAAAGCCCGCCACCGCAGCCTCCGCCGGCGCGGTGGCCGAGCAGGAGGCCGGGCTCGACGCCTCGTTGCTCGATCGGGCCGTCGCGGAGCGGGGCGTCTTCGACCTGCGCGCGCTCGATCTGGACAAGCTCGACCTTCCGGAGCTCGAGGCCAGCGGCATCCCGGACGGTGCCACCGTCGTCGACATGCGCTCACTGGCGGCCTACGGCGCCTGGCACTATCCCGGCGCCCTATTCCTGGACTTCGCCCACGCGCTGGCCGCATACCCCTCGTTCGAGCGCGACCACACCTACGTGCTCTACTGCGAGTTCGGCCTGAAGAGCGCGCACCTCGCCGAGCTGATGCGCCGGGAGGGTTTCGACGCCTACCATTTCCGCCACGGCCTCTCGGACCTGATCAGCCACTGCCGCGAGCGCGGCGTCCCAACGCCCGACCCGCTCTAGGCGCTCTATTCGACGGGCAGGGCCTGCTCCAGGAGCTCCAGGCGCTCCGCCGGCGGCATCTCCTCCAGCCGCCGCATCTGGGCGCGCAGGCGCTCGCGGCGCTCGGGAGACATCTCGTGCCAGCGGCGGGCGTTCTCGCGCAGCCGGTCCTGACGATCTGCGGGCAGCGAGCGGAGGCTCTCGAGCCGGTGGTGCAGCTCCCGCCGCTCGGCTTCGGGCAACATGCGGTAGCGCCGGATTCGCTCGGCGAACTCCCGCCTCTCTCCGCGCGGGAGCCCCTCCAGATGGCGGCGGAGGCGCGCGCGCTCCTCGAGCGAGAGGGGGCCGAGCTCGCGGCGCAGGCCGTGCATCTCGCGGCGGAAGCGCTCGCGATCCGCGGGCGTCACCGACTCCATTCGCCCCCGACGATGCCGCCGGAAGCGCTCGCGCGCCATGGGCGTGGCGTCCTGCCAGCGGTCGAGCAGCTGATCGCGCATGCGCCGGCGCTCCTCCGGGCCGGCGTTTCGCCAGCGGTCGCGCAGCTCGTGGCGCTCCTCGGCCGCGCGCTCCCGACCGGCTACGGGATCGGGAGCGAACCCGAGCCCGGCGATCAGCAGGAGCGCGGCGGCGGCGCGCTGGAGTCGGGCTCGCATCATCCCCTTCCCGGATCGTCCAGCGCGTCGAGCAGCTCCAGCAGCTCCAGCTGCTCGATCACGTCGAGATCGTCGAGCGTCTCGAGCTCGAAGGCGATGGCGATCTCCTCGTCGGACGCCGAGGCCAGATCGAAGGCAGCCGAATCGGACTCGGTCTCCGGGGCGGGCGCAGCCGGGCCCTCGACCGCTCCGGGCACGGTCAGGGTGAGCGTGATCCCGGCGGCCAGGGCGGCACCTGCACCGACGACCCAGGCACGGCGCCGGCGCGGCCGCTTTAGCAGGCGCCGGCGCGTGCGCGCCAGCAGGTCGGCCGGAGCCTCCCGGCTGGAGAGCGCTCGGAGCTGATCGTCGACGCCTCGGAACGAAGCCAGGCGCGCGGCCAGGTCGGGCTCCGCCTCCACGCGGGCGCGGAGCGCGGCCTCCCGCTCGGGATCGAGCTCCCCGTCCACGAGCGCAGACAGTTCTTCGTCGAGCTCTCCCCGCGCGATGCGACCGCGATCGTCTCGTTCTTCGGTCACGACCGGCCCTCCGTTCTGCGTGAACC
>JAPUKG010000246.1 GCA_027295775.1 Pseudomonadota bacterium | reverse complement strand
CAGCTCATGAAACACGGCGCCTAGCGCTTCGACAGCCTCTTCGACGGCGACCGCGTCGCCGCCGATCACACATTCATCCGGCGTGTTGACGATCAGCAGGTAGACACGTTGCCGTCCCTCCAGAGTCTCCCGCACCCGATCGGCGGAGCGGTCGACGACGCCCACCAGCCACGTCACCTCTGCGTCCTCGGCCAGGCCCCAAGCCCTCCGCGCCGCCGAGCACTCGCCGGCGAGCGCGCTGACGAACAGGTCGCCTTCCATCGTGCGGCGCAGCATCTTGTCTCGCTCGTGCCATGCCCCCAGCGAGACCAGGCCCGCGGTTTCGCCCAAGGAGTAGCCCACCACCGCGTCGGGTCTGACCCCGAAGCCGGCCATCAGGTCGGTCGAGATGGCGCCCAGCGCCACCTGCGACAGGATCACCGCACGGACATCCGTGAGCCCGGCAGCATCGCCGCCCCAGATCGAGTCGGCCACAAGTTGCGAGCCCAGTCGGTCGTTGGTGCGGTCCTGCGTTCGTAGAACCTCCGGCCACTGCAAGCACGCCTCGCGCCCCATCACGTTGAACTGGCTCCCTGAGCCCGGATACACATAGGCGAGCTCGCCCCGGGGCCCGAGCGGTTGGCGAGCAAAGAAGATGCGGCCGATGCTCCGATCGGACGGATCCTCGCCTCGATCCATCTGGTCGGCGGCGGTGCCGGCAAGGCTCTTCAGCTCGCCGGCGTTTCGGGCCAGCAGGGTCACGGCCAGCGGCGCCTCCGGGCGCAGGGGCCACGCCCGCCACCAGCTCTCGGCGAGCCGCGCCACCGGCCGATCCTCAGCGTCGGATGCACACACCGCGAGCCGCCGCAGACCCACCGCAAGACCACTGGCGTCGTCGGCCTCCACCACGAAGAGCCCTTCCGGCATCGGTCCGAGCGGCTGGGCCAGCTCATCGCTTCGAGCCCCTACGTCGGACTCTTCCAGGACAACGTACGCACAGGTACCCGAACGGGCGACCGATAGCACACCCGCACGCCGCGGACCATCGATCCGGTCGCGCACCCAGGGGCGAAGCCCGGCCCAACCGGCAAGCTCCGGGTCGCCCGAGCCCGGCTCGCCCGGGCCCACCGGTGGCAACATCTGGTGGTAGAGCGACAGCGTCGCGCCAACGACAGACACCAGACCCGCGGCCGCACCCACGTGTCCCACGCGGTCCTCGCAGCCGTTGATCGCGTTGGGCGCCGAGACACCGGCGTCCTCGCAACCGCGCCGGACCGCCTGTTCGGCTGCGTGTTCCCGGTCTCCCACCGCACTTCCGATGCCGCGGACAATCGCATAGATGCGGTCTCCATCGCGCCGCGCGTCACGCTCTCGTTTGAGCACCAGCGCCACCGCCCCGTCACTGGGCACGATGCCGCCCACGTCTGCTTCGAAGGAATTCGAGACGCCGGCCGCGGAGAAGCCCTCGGTGATGGGGACCGACAGCAACGAGCGCACGTCTCCCGACAGGTCGACCGCTCCGACGAGGGCGCAGTCGAGGCGGCCACGCTGGAGTGCGCGGGTTGCCGCGCGCAGAGCGCTCAGGCCGGAGGTCTCCTCGTTGGAGAGGACGTAGCTCGGCCCTCCCAAGGCGAACTCACGCGCTATGCGGCTAGCGACGATGGAGCCGAGGCCGCCGATCGTCCGGTTGGCGTTGAGCGCCGGGGCGACCGCGTCGCACAACCCGTCGGCCCATTGCTCGAATTCCTCGCCCTCGGCGGGGCGACCCAGCCGTCGGGCCCAGTCGGCGGCGCGCGCCCGCACCGACCAGCGGAGGTGATAGTTGGTCGTGTTGAGGTCGAGCTCGATTCCCACGAACACCCCGGTGCGGAGCCGGTCGACGTCATCGAGGCAGGCGTCCGCCATGGCGCGCTCGGCCACCTGGAGCATCAGCATCTGCTGGGGAAGCGCCTCCTCGATCTCGCGCGGCGGTATCTTGAAGCGCCCGAACGGGATCTCCAGCTCTTCGATGAACCACCCCACCGGAGCGTCCGGGATGCCCCAGTGGTTTCGCTTGGGCTCGGCCACGTGCTCCTCGCCGCGGCCGAACATGCGCTGCCGCACCGCGGCAAGATCGCGCCAGGGTCCGATGCGCGCGCCCAGGCCGACGATGGCCACGTCCGGGTCGGGAAGCCGCTCGGGAATCCCCTCGGGGATCCGCACCGAGACTGCGGTGCGTGACGGTTCCACCGCCTCTTCGATGAGCACGTGGGCGTTGGTGCCGCCGAAACCGAACCCGCTGACCGCCGCCCGGCGCGGGTGACCGGACGGGGAAGGCCACGACTCCGCCCGCTGCAGGACGCGGAACGGGCTGTCAGCCAGCCCGACGTTGTCGCCAGGGTGCTCGAAGTTGGCGGTCGGCGGCAGCACGCCGTGCTCCAGGGCCAGCACGGTCTTGAGCAAGCCCACCGCACCGGCGCCGGTCAGGAGATGGCCGGTGTTCGACTTGACCGAGCCGATCACGCAGGCGCCGGGAGAGGCGTCTTCCTCTTCCCAGAGCTTCTGCAGGCTGGCGAACTCGACGGCATCTCCCACCGGAGTGCCGGTGGCGTGACACTCCACCAGATCGACGTCGCTGGGCCGCCACCCCGCCGCCCGGTAGACGCCGGTCATGGCCCGGAGCTGGCCTTCCCGACTAGGCGCGAGCAGGCTGCCCTCGACGTCGTTGGAGAGACCGACGCTGTGCACCAGGGCGCGAATGCGATCCCCATGCGCCAGCGCGTCCGAAAGTCGCTTGAGGACGAGCACGCCCGCCCCTTCGCCCACGACCAGCCCGTCGGCCTTGTGGTCGAAGGGCGCGCAGCGACCGGTGGGCGAAACCGCCAGCAGCTGCGAAAATCCCATCTGAGTGTAGAGCGAGTCGGGCCGCGACAGGCCTCCCGCGAGCACCGCGTCCAGGCGCCCGCTACGCAGGGCGTCGACCGCCAGCTCCACCGCGAAGAGCGAGGAAGCGCAGGCGGCGTCGAGGCAGAGGCGCTCTCCGCCGAGCCCCAAGGCGCGCGCCAACATGGCCGCCGGAAGACCCGCCACCCAGCGGTTGACGGCGTTCACCGGAGACCTGGTCTCGGGAGGCGTGGGGACACCGGCGGCTCGAAAGAGCTCCCGCTCGAAGCGACGCCCGAGGACCCAGTCGCCCATGGCCGACGCGGACGCCGTGGGGAGCACGATGTTACCCAGCATCACGCCCACCCGCGCTGGATCCACCGGCTCA
>JAPUKG010000245.1 GCA_027295775.1 Pseudomonadota bacterium | reverse complement strand
GCGACGCCGCCGTCAAGGGCGACCTCCGGGTGCAGGGCCACCTCTCCGACCTGCTCGCCTACCGGGCCTACGTGGAGAGCCTGCGCGAGTGGCCCTTCGACACCAGCACGTTGGTGCGCTTCGCGCTGTATACGCTGATTCCGGTGGGCTCGTGGCTGGGCGGCGCCCTCGTGGAGCGCGTCGTCGACGCGGCGCTCGGTTGAGTCTCCAGGGCGCGGCGCGCTGTCGGCCGGGTCAAGGAGTCGTCGACTGCGCGAGGGTCCAGACCTCGCGGCGGTCGCTGCGGCCCCGAATGGAACCAGTACCAGGGACCGAGCGGGCTTGTGCACGTCGGCATGATGCCCGCAGATGGCCCCACGGGGCCCGCTGCACGCGAATCGTCACCTCCGAGCTGCGGGGTGCAGCCCCGGTCCTGCACGCCGTGGCGCTGAGGCGGCGCTGAGCCCGCCGAGAGTTGGCACGGCTCGTGCTCTAGGAGCGTCTCTGAATGCGCGCCCACGGAGGGAACATGAGCCTCGCTCGCCGCACACTTCTCGCGCTGGACTCGGCCTGGTTCGCGGTGGACATGACGGCACGACTCGGCTTCGAGCGTCTGACCACCGGGATCGCCTTCAACCCGAGCGACAAGAAGCTCCGCGCCGATCCGCACCCCTACTACCGGCAGTTGCGCGAGCGCGACCCGGTCCACCGCACCCATCCCGCCAGCGGCTGGGTGCTCTCGCGCTTCGCCGACTGCCTCGAGGTGCTGTCGGACAAGACCTTCTCCTCGGACGAGCGGAACCTGAGCCGCTGGAAGCGCTTCCGGCGGCGCGGGCAGCTCGCGGGGATCCCCGATCCGTACGAGTCGGGCCTGGTCTCCATGCTGCGCCAGGACGCACCGCACCACACGCGGCTGCGCAGCCTGGTGACCCAGGCCTTCACGCCCCGTGCCGTGGAGCGGATGCGCGGGCGCATCGAGCAGGTCGCCGACGAGCTGCTGACACCGCTCGCCCACGCCAGTCGGCTCGAGCTGGTGGGCCAGTTCGCCGCGCCGCTTCCCGTGGTTGCGATCGCCGAGATGCTGGGCGTTCCCAGCGAGGACCGCGAGCGCTTCCGCCACTGGTCGAACGAGGTGGTGCGCACCCTGGGCGAGTCGAGCTTCGAGGACAACCGCCGCGCCTTCCGCGCCCGGGACGAGCTCTGCGAGTACTTCGCGGGCATCATCGCAGAGCGGCGGGCCGAGCCGCGGGACGACCTGATCACAGCCCTGGCCGCCGCCGAGGAGGAGGGCGACCGCCTCTCGCAGACCGACCTGTTCGGGATTCTCGTCCTGCTACTGGTGGCGGGCAACGAGACCACGACCAAGTTGATCGCGAACAGCGTGATCGCCCTGCTGCGGAATCCGGAGCAGCTGGCCCTGCTGCAAGACGAGCCCAAGCGGATCGCCGGCGCGGTGGATGAGCTGCTCCGCTACGACGGCCCCGTGCAGCTCACCTCGCGCATGGTCTGCGAGGATCGCGAGCTCGCGGGCGTCACCCTGCGCAAGGGTCAGCAGCTCGTGCTGCTGCTGGCCGCGGCCAACCGCGATCCCGAGCAGTTCGACGACCCGGAGCGCCTCGACGTGACCCGCGAGAACGTGCGCCACCTGGCCCTCGGCCACGGCGCGCACTTCTGTCTGGGCGCCCAGCTCGCCCGTCTCGAGGCGGGGATTGCGCTCGAGGCCCTGATCACGCGCTTCCCCGACCTGCGCTTCGCCGGGGACGAGATCCAGTGGGGCGACAACACGATTCTGCGCGGCCCGGTGCGGCTGCCCCTGGCGGTCTGACGCCGCCATGTCCGGGAGGATCGCCATGGACACTCACCCCATCAGAACCCCGAGACGCGGACTGCAGCGCTCGGTCCGCAACCGCGTGGTCGCCGGCGTGTGCGGCGGCCTGGCGGAGTGGCTGGGCTGGGACCCGACCGTCGTGCGGGTCCTGTTCTTCCTGGTCTCGGTCTTCTCCGCCGGCTTCCCGGGCATCATCGTCTACCTCGTGCTGTGGATGCTGATGCCGGAGCGCGATGACTGGTAGGAGTCTCTATTTCGGGAGAAGGTGTTTCTGCACCTTCCCGCTGGCGGTCTTCGGCAGCTCGTCGAGCGCCACGAAGCGCTCGGGCAGCTTGAAGGGGGCCAGGCGTTCGCGGCCCCACGCCGTGAGCGCCTCCGGGTCGAGGGCGTGGCCGGCCTCCAGGACGACGAAGGCGCGCCCGACCTCGCCCCACTGGGGGTCGGGGACGCCCACCACGGCGATCTCCCGCAGCGCGGGGTGCTCGGCGAAGACCGTCTCGACCTCGGCGGGGTAGACGTTCTCGCCGCCCGAGATCCACATGTCGCGTTGGCGCCCCACGAGTGTGAAGAAGCCCTGGTCGTCGACGGTGGCCAGATCGCCGGTGCGGAGCCACCCGTCGCGACCGCCGCGCAGGGTGGCGGCCGTCTCCACGGGGCGCTTCCAGTAGCCGAGCATGGTGATCGGTCCGCGAACGACGATCTCGCCGGTCTCGCTGGGCTGCACGTTGCGCCAGTCGCGCGGCTCCTCTTCCAGCGCGTCGAGCGCCACGCAGCGCACCTCGCCGTGGAAGACCGGTCGGCCGACGCTGCCGGCCTTGCGGGCGGCGTCGGCGGGATCGAGACAGCACAGGATGGACGTCTCGGTCTGGCCGTACCCCTGCCTCAGGCACAGCCCGCGGCGCTCGTAGTCGCGCACCAGCTCGGCGGGAACCGTCGAGCCCGCCGTGAACAGGAAGCGCAGGGACGGCGGGGCCGGAGCGGGGAGCAGGTCTCGGAGGCGCTGATACATGGTGGGGACGCCGCCCATGTAGGTGACGCCCTCGCGTTCGATCTCCGGCCACACGGTCTCGGGCTCGAAGTGGCGGCGCAGCAGCAGGCTCGCGCCCGCGTAGAGCGCGGGCACCGAGAGGATGAGCAGACCGAGCGAGTGGAAGAGGGGAGGGATCGCCAGCACGCGGTCTCCCGGGCCGATCCCGAAGTAGCGCTGGGCGTTCAGGCTGTTGAAGAGGGTCTTGCGGTGGGGGAGGAGGGCGCCCTTGGGCTGGCCGGTGGTCCCCGACGTGTACATCAGCATCATCGGGGCGTCGGGAGAGACCGGCAGGACCTCGGGGTGCGGCACGGCGGCCGACAGCCCGGCCTCGTACTCGTCCATGGGGATGCGCAGCTTCGGCGACGCGTCCGCGTCCACCAGCGCGCCCAGCGTGTCTTCGTGCAGGATCGCGCTCGGCGTGCAGTCGTCGAGCACGAAGCGGACCTCGCGGCGCGAGAGGCGCGTGTTGATCGGCAGGCTGATGGCGCCGATGCGCGCGGTCGCGAACACGGCCTCGAGGTACGCGGTGCGGTTGGCCAGCAGCAGGCCCACGCGGTCGCCCTCGCCGACACCCTCCGCGCGCAGCCAGCCCGCCAGGCGGGCGGTGCGCTCCTCGAGGCTGCGGTAGTCGAGGCGGCGCTCCTCGTCGGCCACCGCCGGCGCGTCGCCTCGCAGCTGCGCCCAGCGCGCGACCCAGCCACCGGCGTTGTGCACCGTCGACACGCCATCGCTCATGGGCGGGTGGGATACCGGATTCCGCGCTACAACGCATGGGAAGGACGAGGAGATGAGCCATGAACCTCCAGGGACAGCCCGCCTACGTCGGGCGCCACTGTGGATCGAACCGATACGAGATCACCAAGGAGGTGGTGGCGTTCTACGAAGACGCGCTCGACGACCGCAACGCTCTCCACGCCGAGTCCGCACCACCCCTGCTGCACCACTCCGAGTGCTACCAGTTCGTCGGCGAGTGGTACCTCCAGAACCTGTTCGGGAACCTCCACGGCCAGCAGGACTGGGAGCTCTTCGCGCCCATCCGGGTCGGCTCCACGGTGGTTACCCGCTCGACCATCATCGACCGCTACCACAAGCGCGGTCGCGACTGGGTCGTGAACGAGACCGATCTGTGCGACGCCGAAGACGGGCGGCTCCTGGTGCGCGGCCGGACGTATCAGTCGTTTCTGCCGCCCAAGCCGAAGCAGGGCGAGGGCGGCTTCGTCGTCGACGAGAAGACGGCGGGGGCCAAGGAGAAGAAGGCGCCGCACCCGCCGTTCCCCACCGCCACCGGCGCCGATCTGGCGACGGTGACCAAGACCATCGACGAGCGTCGCTGCTGGATGTTCTCCGGCCCCGGACGCAACTACCATACGGATGTCGAGCAGGCCAGGAAGCTCGGCTTCCCCAATATCGTGGTGCAGGGGATGATGTCGACCTGCTTCGTCTCCCAGGTGATGCAGGACCAGTTCGGCATGGGCTGGCTGCGGGGCGGCAAGATGTCGGTCAAGCTCACCAATGTGCTGTGGGTGAACGAGACCGTGAGCGCTCACGCTAAGGTCCGCGACGAGGCTCCCGAGGGGGCCGCCACCCGTGTGCACTGCGACGTGTGGGTGGAGAAGACCGACGGGACCCGGGTGATCCTGGGGACGGCGTCGGCGCTTCGAGAGCCTGTCCATCTGTCCGAGGAGGCCTAGCGCGCTGAAGCTCCTGGAAGCGGTCGAGGCGTCGCTCGAGCGCCGCGGCGTTCGAGGCGAGGGAGTCCTGGTGGCCCTCTCGGGCGGGGTCGACTCGACGGTCCTCCTGCACGCACTGGCCGCACTCGCTCCGGGCCTCGTTCTCGATCTGTGCGTCGGGCACGTGAACCACGGGCTCCGGGGCCGGGAGTCGGACGCGGACGAGGCCGCGGCGCGCGCCGCGGCGGAGGGGCTCGGGCTGGCCTTCGCCAGTGAGCGCGTCGAGCCCGAGTCGCTCCGTCGGGGCCGGCCGAGCGGCCGGCGCCCGACGCTCCAGGAGGCGGCTCGCACGCTCCGCTACCGGGCGTTTCGCCGCATGGCCAGCGCGCTCGGCGCAACGCGCATCGCCACCGCCCATCAGGCCGACGACCAGGCCGAGACGGTGCTGCTGCGCCTCCTGCGCGGCACCGGGCCGGACGGGCTGGCCGGCATCCCGGAGCAGAGCGCCGACGGGCGCATCGTGCGGCCGCTGCTCCGAGTGTCGCGTCGGGAGATCGTCGAGTTCGCCCGCGAGCGGGGACTCCGCTGGCGCGAGGATCCCAGCAACCGGAGCTCCCGCTACGCCCGGAGCCGGCTGCGCCAGCGCTGGCTCCCCGGGCTGGCGCGCGAATTCAATCCTCAGCTGCTCAGGGCGATCGCCAATCTGGCCGAAGCACAGCGGGGGGATTCGGAGTGGATCGAGGCGCTCGTCGAGGAGGAAGCGGAGCGGCGGGTCGCGCCGGGGCCGTCGGACCGGGCGGGAGGCGTGTCGATCGCGCGCGCGGGCTGGGACGAGCTGCCACGGCCCCTGCGCCGGCGGCTGCTGCGCCGGGTCTGGGTCGCGGCGGGCGGTGGACGCGACGTTTCGCGGGTGCACCTCGAGCGCATGGAGCGCTTCGTCTCGGCTGGGAGGCCGGGAACGGCCATCGAGCTGCCGGGTGGATTTCGCCTCATCGCCTCCCGTGCCACGGTAGAGCTGCGCCCCCCGTGCTAAATTCCCAACGGATCAGAGGATTTTGGACTCTCACCGGAGCGGGGGTCCGCTTCTCGGACCGGCCCGAGGCGAACCGAAGCGCCCCGGCCGGCGTCGACTTCCGGGGGCGATCGTGAATCAGCAGTTCTACAAGAACGTGGCCCTCTGGGTCGTCATCCTGGTGATGATTCTCCTGCTCGTCACCATGCTGAAGCAGGACCAGACGACGCCGCCCGAGATCGCCTTCAGCGACTTCCTCAGCCAGGTGGACAACGGCCAGGTCCGCGACGTCACCCTCGAGGACGGCTACATCCACGGCATCTACACCGAGGGCGGCGAGTTCACCAGCTACGCGCCGTCGGTCACCGACGATTTCCTGCGGCAGCTCAAGGACAATGACGTCAGCATCACCGCCCGGCCCAAGGCCGAGGGCAGCTTTTGGCGCCAGGTGCTGATCATGTGGTTCCCGCTCCTGCTCTTCATCGGCCTGTGGATCTTCTTCATCCGCCAGATGCAGGCCGGCGGCGGCAAGGCCATGAGCTTTGGCAAGAGCAAGGCCCGGCTGCTCACCGAGAACCAGCAGCGGGTCACCTTCGGGGACGTGGCCGGTATCGAGGAGTCGAAGGCCGAGCTCGAGGAGATCATCGACTTCCTGCGCGAGCCCAAGAAGTTCACCCGCCTGGGCGGGCGGATTCCCAAGGGCGTGCTGCTGGTCGGTCCGCCGGGTACGGGCAAGACACTCCTGGCCCGGGCGGTCGCCGGCGAGGCCTCCGTGCCCTTCTTCTCGATCTCGGGCTCCGATTTCGTCGAGATGTTCGTGGGCGTGGGCGCCTCTCGGGTGCGCGACCTGTTCGTCCAGGGCAAGAAGAACGCGCCTTGCATCGTCTTCATCGACGAGATCGACGCGGTGGGCCGGCACCGCGGTGCCGGGCTGGGCGGCGGGCCCGACGAGCGCGAGCAGACCCAGAACCAGCGCCAGGTCGAGATGGACGGCTTCGAGAGCAACGAGGGCGTGATCCTGATCGCGGCCACGAACCGCCCGGACGTGCTCGACCCGGCGCTCCTGCGGCCGGGCCGCTTCGACCGGCGGGTGGTGGTCCCGCGCCCGGACGTGCGCGGGCGCCACGACATCCTCAAGGTGCACACCCGACGCGTGCCCCTGGCCGACGACGTCAAGCTCGACACGATCGCGCGCGGAACGCCCGGCTTCGTCGGGGCCGATCTCCAGAACCTGGTGAACGAGGCGGCGCTGCTGGCGGCCCGCCACGACGCCACGCGCGTCTCGGACCACGACTTCGAGATGGCCAAGGACAAGGTCCTACTGGGCGCCGAGCGCAGGAGCCTGATCCTGTCCGAGCAGGACAAGCGGATCAGCGCCTACCACGAGGGTGGCCACGCCCTGGTCGGGCTGATGACGCCGGACGCCGACCCGGTCCACAAGGTCACGATCATTCCGCGCGGCAGCGCCCTGGGCGTCACCATGACGCTGCCCGCCGAGGACCGCCACACCCTGACCGAGGCCCAGATCGTGGCCATGATCAAGTACGCCATGGGTGGCCGGGCCGCGGAAGAGCTCGTCTTCGACCAGCGCACCACCGGCGCGTCGGACGACCTGCAGAAGGCGACCCAGTTGGCCCACGAGATGGTTTGCCGCTACGGCATGAGCTTCAACCTCGGGCCCGTGACCTATGGCGACGACAGCCAGGATGTCTTCCTGGGCCGCGACTTCGTCACCCGCAAGAACTTCAGCGAGAAGAAGGCCCAGGAGATCGACGATGAGGTCGCCAGGTTCCTGACCAAGTACTACGCCGAGGCCAAGCAGATCCTGATCGACAACCGGGCGGTGCTGGACCGGATCGCGGAGGCGCTGCTCGAGCGCGAGACCCTCACGGCCCCGGACCTGGCCCTGCTGGTCAAGGGCGAGCCGCTGCCCCCGTTGCCCGTGCCGACCGAGATCCAGAGCCAGGAGCCCGCGCAGCCCTCGAAGTCGGAGCCCACGGGGCTGCCCGGAGGCGAGATTCCCGACCCCGACCCCACCCCCGCGTAGGAGGATCCCCGTTGGCCAGCGAGCCGATCTTCCCGCGTGATCGCGTGACGATCGTCGGGGTGCTGAACCTGACGCCGGACTCCTTCTCGGACGGTGGGCGCTACGTGCGCCGCGGAGACGACGGGGCGCTCGACCTGGCGGCGGCCGTGCGCGCCGCGCACGCCCTGGTCGAGAGTGGCGCGGACGTGATCGACCTGGGCGGCGAGTCCACGCGCCCGGGTGCCGCGGAGGTGCCCGCCGGCGTCGAGATCGAACGCACCCGCCCCGTCATCGAGGCGCTGACGGGACGGATCGGCGTCCCGATCTCCATCGACACGCGCAAGGCCGAGGTGGCCGCCGCGGCCCTCGCCGCCGGCGCCAGGGTGGTCAACGACGTCTCGGGCCTGGGCCACGAGCCCCGGCTGGCGGACGTTGCCGCCGAGGGCGGCGCGACCCTCGTGCTCGGCCACATGCGGGGTGTGCCGGAGACCATGCAGCGCGCGCCCCACTACGACGATGTGCTGCGCGAGGTCGCGGCGGAGCTGGAGGCGGCGGTGGAGGTGGCGCACGCGGCGGGCGTGCCGGACGAGCACCTGGTCGTCGATCCGGGCCTGGGCTTCGGCAAACGCCTGGAGGACAACCTGGCCCTCCTGGCCCACGCCGGCTGGCTGCGCGAGCGCCTGGGCCTGCCCGTTCTGGTGGGTCCGTCGCGCAAGTCCTTTCTGGGCGCACTCACCGGCGATCCGGTGGAGGCGCGTGAGCTCGCCACCGTTGCGGCCTGCGCCGTTGCGGCCTTCGCGGGGGCCGATGCCGTTCGCGTCCACGACCCGGCCGGCGCCCGCCGCGCCGCTGCCGTGGGACGGGCCGCGCGGGACGCCCGCCGAAAGGAGCTCACTTGATCGAGTACGGCTGGGAGGTGCTGCTCGAGTTCTGGGCCTGGCTCGGCACCAACTTCGACCCGGTGCGCGACACGATCGACCTGGTGATCGTGACCCTCGGCATCTATTGGCTGCTGCTCCTGATTCGCGGCACGCGGGCGGTGCAGATCCTGATCGGGTTGATGGTCCTGATCGGGCTGTCCGTGGCCTCGCAGCTCTTCCAGCTCGTTACCCTGGGCCTGATTCTCGAGAACTTTCTGTCGTCGGCAGTCCTGATCATCATCGTGCTCTTCCAGCACGACATCCGGCGCGCCCTGGCTCGCGTGGGACGCGGCTTCTTCCCGGCGGTGTCGGCGCAGCAGGAGTCGCAGATCGTCGAGGAGGTGGTGCGCGCGTGTCAGACCCTGGCGCAGAAGCGGGTGGGCGCGCTGATCGTGCTCGAGCGCGAGACCGCGCTCAGCGACCAGCTGGAGGTGGGCACCGCTATCGACGCCGAGGTCTCGAAGGACCTGTTGACCTCGCTCTTCCTCCCGCACTCGCCGCTCCATGACGGTGCGGTGGTGATCCAGGAGGGCCGCGTCGCGTCCGCCGGCTGCATCCTGCCCCTGACCCTCAAGACCGACCTGCCCGAGGGTCTGGGCACGCGCCACCGGGCGGCCGTGGGGATCACCGAGGAGACCGACTCCGTGGTGATCGTGGTGTCCGAGGAGACGGCGAACATCTCGGTGGTGATGGCTGGCGAGATGATGCGCGGTCTCGACGCGCCGCGGCTGCGGGTCGTGCTCCGTGACGTGCTGGGGGGCGAGCGCCGCGAGCTGCCGCCCGAGGCCGAGGTGACCCGGCCGCTCGAGGTGGCCGAGGGCGGCGCCGAGCCCAAGACCTCGCGCGAGGAGGCCGCCCGCTCGGCGGGTTGAGCCCATGGCGCGGCGACGGCGCGGCAATTTCCGCTTCGGGGTGCTGATCCTCGCGATCACCATCGCGGCCTTCCTGTGGGGCGTGGCCCACGGGTCGTCTTCGGTCGAGCGCGCCTACGACATCCCGGTGGAGATCCGCGGGCTGAAGGACAAGTTCGTCGTCACGGACATGAGCACCGACGCCCTGAATGTGCGCATTGGCGGCAGCCGGGCCGCCCTGCGCAACCTCGAGCCCAACGACCTGGTCTACGACCTCGACCTCACGGGCGTGAAGCGGGGAGAGGCCGAGTTCGAGGTGGACGCCTCCAGGGTCGAGGAGCAGCTGCCGCGCGGGTCGCGGATCCTGAGCCGGTCCCCCTCCAAAGTGGTGGTCCGCGTCGAGCTGAAGGGGCGCAAGGCCGTGAGCATTCGTGCCGATATAGCGGGAGAGCCGGCGGAGGGCTTCCGGCTGGTGGGCGTCGAGGTGGATCCCCACCGCGTCTGGCTCATCGGGGCGCGCAGTGAGGTGCTGCGGCTCAACGAGGTGGTGACAGAGCCGATCGACATCAGCGAGCTGAGCGAGACCGAGGAGCGAAGGGTACGGCTCTTCCTGGGAGGGGGGACCGTCTGGAAGGAAGAGAAGGGACCGGTGACAGTTCACATCGAGATCGAGCCCGACCCCCCCGACGCGCAGGGAGCGGAGGACGGCGAAGCCGGCCCCGGAAGCCCCGCAAGGAAGGGATGAAGCCGCCGAGATGAGCCAGAGACGCAAGCTGTTCGGAACCGACGGGGTGCGCGGGCGCGCGAATGTCCACCCCATGACCGCCGAGATGGCGCTCTCGCTGGGGCAGGCCATCGCCCATGTCTTTCGCGGCCGCGGGGGCAACGGGCGCCGCCGGATCCTGATCGGCAAGGACACGCGGCTCTCGGGCTACATGTTCGAGGACGCGCTGGCCGCCGGCATCAGCTCCATGGGCGTCAACGTCATCCAGGTCGGACCCATGCCGACCCCCGCCCTGGCCTTCCTGACCACCGACATGCGCTGCGACGCCGGCGTGATGATCTCCGCCAGCCACAACACCTACCAGGACAACGGCATCAAGTTCTTTGGGTCCGACGGCTTCAAGCTGGCGGACGAGCTCGAGGAGCGGATCGAGGAGCTGATCGCGTCGGGCGAGCTGGCCGGGGCGTGGGCGGGCGCGGACGAGGTCGGGCAGGCGCGCCGCATCGACGACGCCGAGGGCCGCTACATCGTGTCCCTCAAGAAGACCTTCCCCATGGATCTGGCTCTCGATGGTCTCCGGGTTGTGCTCGACTGCGCCAACGGCGCGGCCTACAAGGTCGGCCCCACCGTGCTCTCCGAGCTGGGCGCCGAGGTCTTTGCCCTGGGCGTCGAGCCCAACGGCCGCAACATCAACGAGAACTGCGGCTCCCTCCACCCGGAGGTCACGGCGGCGAAGGTGCGCGAGGTTCGGGCCGACGTGGGCATCGCCGTCGACGGCGACGCCGACCGGGTCGTGATGGTCGACGAGAAGGGCGAGGTGCTCGACGGCGACATGCTGATCGCGCTCCTGGCGGAAGAGATGCACGACCGCAAGACCCTGAAGGGCGGCGGCGTGGTGGCCACCGTGATGAGCAACATCGGGCTCGAGAAGGTCCTCGAGCGCCTGGGGCTCGAGCTTCTGCGCACCCAGGTGGGCGACCGCTACGTGGTCGAGACCATGCGCAGCGGCGGCTACAACCTGGGCGGCGAGCAATCGGGCCACATCGTGTTCCTCGACCACAGCCGCACCGGCGACGGCCTGATGACCGCGCTCCAGACCCTGGCCATCATGGCCCGCACCGAGCGCCCACTCTCGGCGCTGTGTCAGGGCTTCGAGCGCTTTCCCCAGGTGATGCTGAACATCCCGGTGGACGTGAAGAAGCCCTTCGAGTCGCTGCCGGCCTTCCAGGCCGCGATCCAGCGGGTCGAGTCCGAGCTGGCCGGGCGCGGCCGGGTGCTGATCCGCTACAGCGGCACCGAGCCCAAGGCGCGAATCATGGTGGAGGGCGAGGATGCCGACCGGGTGGAGACGTTCGCCCAGCGCCTGGCCCACGAGCTGCGCCGGGCGCTTGCGGTCGCGGGCTGAACGGCATGGCCCAGCTCACCCTGGCCCTGGACGCCCTGCCCATCCTGCGCGAGGCCGCCGGTGCGCCCACGAGCCAGCTCGGGGCGGCGGCGACGCTGGCCGATCTGGCGGGCGTGGGCGCGCTGCGCCTCGGCATCAGCGAGGAGCTGCGCCCGGTGAAGGAGGCGGACGTGCGGGAGCTGCGCGCGAGCGCGCGCCGGCTCGAGCTGCGCATGCCGCCGAGCCAGTCGCTGCTCAAGCTGGTCCTGGAGACGCGGCCCGACCTGACCGTGCTGGCCTCGGGCGGGAGCGCCGGCGCCGGCCCCTTCGGTCCCATCGAGCTGCGCAGCCGCGACACCGCGCTGGTCAGCGTGGTGCGCACCCTGGACGAGGCGGGCCTCGCCTCGGCGCTGCTCGTCTCGCCGGAGCTCGACGCGGTCAAGGCGGCCCACGCAGTGGGCGCCGGGGGCGTCGAGTTCTACACCGGCGCGACGGTGGACCTGCCCGCCGAAGAGCGCCGCAGTGAGCTGGAAGGCCTGTTCGACGCAGCGCGCCTGGCCGCCAAGCTGCGGCTCGAGATCGGCATTGGCGGCAGACTCGGCTTCGACACGGTGGGCGAGGTCCTGGCGGCGGCGCCGGGTGCCACGCGCGTCGTGGCGGGACGCGCCCTGCTCTCCCGCTCCATCCTGGTCGGGGTGGACCGGGCGGTTGGCGACTTTCGGGCGCTCGTCGAGCGGTGATTCTCGGCATCGGGGTCGAGTGGCTGGAGGTGCCTCGGTTCGAGGCCGCCCTCCGGCGCTTCGGACCGCGGCTGCGCGAGCGCCTGTTCACCGAGGCCGAGCAGGACTACGCGGCCGGGCGGGCCGGCGCCGCCCAGAGCCTGGCCGTGCGCTTTGCCGCCAAGGCCGCCGGGCGCCGCGCCCTGGGCCGGCCCGCCGTGCGCTGGCGCGACCTCGAGGTGGTGCGCAGCGAGAGCGGGGCGCCAGCGCTCGCCTTCCACGGCGCCGCCGAGCGCGCGGCCCGGGAGCTGGGGGTGAAAGCGGTTACCCTGAGCCTGACCCACGACGCGTCTTACTGCCTGGGGCAGGTCATTCTCGAGGGAAGGCGATGAACCGCAAGGCCGCGAAGCGGCCGCGCGCAAGCCGGCCGGAGGCCGGCGCGCAGTGAGGCGAAGCCGAACGAAGCGGGCGCCCGCCGGGCAGGCGAGCGAAGGCGGGCCTCCGCGTGTCTGGCCCCTGGTCGGTGCCGAGACGATGCGCGCCCTCGATCGATACACGATCGAGACGCTGCACGTGCCCGGCGAACTCCTGATGGAAAGCGCGGGTCGCGCGGTCACCCAGGCGGTGCTCGACTGGCTACCGCCCGGCGACGCCGAGGTGTGCGTGGTGTGCGGGGCCGGCAACAACGGCGGCGACGGTCTGGTGGTTGCCCGCCACCTCCACCGGCTCGGGGTGTCGGTGCGGATCGTCCTGCTCGGCGCGCCCGCCCGGCTGCGCGGCGATGCCCTGGCCAACTGGCGTCGGGCCGAAGCCGCGGGAGTGCCCGTCGAGGGCGCGCGCTGGCGCCCACCGCGCCGCGGGATCGTCGTGGACGCGATCTTCGGCACCGGGCTCGCGCGGGAGGTCGCCGGGGCGGCCGCCACCGCGATTCGCCGCATCGCCAAGGCCCGGACACCCGAGTGCCGCGTGATCGCCGTGGACCTGCCCTCGGGTCTCGACGCCGACACGGGCCAGGTCCTCGGCGCCGCGGTGAGCGCGGACTGCACGGTCGCCATCGCGCTGCCCAAGCGCGGGCTCACCCTGGAGCCCGGCCGCGGGCTGGCCGGCGAGATTCGGGTGGCGCGGATCGGTATCGCGGACAGCGCGCCCGGGGTCGACCCGCGCGCCGACGGCGAGCTCTGGTCCTCTGCCGAGGCCGGCGCGCGGCTGCCGGCGCGCCCTGCCGACGGGCACAAGGGCCGCTTCGGACACGTCCTCGTGCTGGCGGGATCGGAGGGCAAGACTGGCGCCGCGGCCCTGGCCGCGACGGGCGCGGCGCGCGCGGGGGCCGGGCTCGTGACCGTGGCGTGCCCCGCTGGGCTGAACGACATCCTCGAGGTGAAGTGCACCGAGGCGATGACCGTGCCCGTCGCAGATACGCCGGAGCGGGCCCTGGCCGCGTCGTGCGAGGACGCCGTGCTGGCGCTCGCCGCCGAGCGCGACGTGGTGGGCGTCGGCCCGGGCGTGGGCCGCAGCAGTGAGACCGTGGCCCTGCTGCGGGCGCTCGCCAAGCGGCTCGAGTGCCCACTGGTGATCGACGCAGACGGACTCCATGCCTTCGCGGCGGAGCCGGCGATGCTGCGCGCCCGCAGCGCGCCGACCGTGCTGACCCCCCATCCGGGCGAGGCCGCGCGCCTGCTCGGAACCGACGCCGCGGCGGTCAACCGCGACCGGATCGGCGCCGCGCGCGCGCTTGCCGACGCGACCGGCGCGGTGACCCTGCTCAAGGGGGCGGCGACCATCGTGGTCGAGCCCGGCGGTCGCACCATCGTCAATCCCACCGGCGGCCCGACGCTCAGCACCGGCGGCACGGGCGACGTCCTCACCGGCATGGTGTGCGCGTTCCTGGGACAGGGCCTGGGTCCGGGCGATGCGGCGGCCGTGGCGGCCTACGTGCACGGCGCCGCCGCAGACCGGCTGGCGGCGTCGCGCGGCCGCGCCGGCGTGTTGGCCGGCGAGATCGCCGACGAGGTGCCCGCCGCCGCGGAGGCTCTGCGTCGCCGCGCCGAGGCCGGTGCAGGAGGGGGCGCGGGGCATGGGCTCGGCCTTGCGCTTCCGTTCCCGGGCGCCTGACGCCACCCGGTCCGCCGCGCGCGCCCTGGCCGCGGCGATCGACGAGCGGGGTCTGGTGCTGGCCCTCGCCGGGAAGCTCGGCACCGGCAAGACGGTCTTCGTGAAGGGCCTGGCGGACGGCCTGGGCGTCGACCCGGAGCTGGTGGGCAGCCCCACCTTCACCATCGTCCACGAGTATCCGGCTGCTGGAGTGGGGGACCGGTGCATGGCGCACGTCGACCTCTACCGCCTCGAGAGCGAGGCGGAGCTCGAGGCGGTGGGCTTCCTGGACCTGCTCGCCGACGGGGCCGTGGTCGCCATCGAGTGGGCGGACCGCCTTCCCGGGGCGCTGCCGGCCGAGCGCCTGGAGCTGCGCCTTACACGCGACCCGGAGCCCGAGGCGCGCGGCTTCGAGGTCTTCGCGACCGGGCCGGACTCCGCTAGGGTCCTGGCTCGCTGGCGGGCGCGGCTGGCCGATCTGGACGAGATCGAGCTGCGCCCGGAGGCTGCGGAGTCGTCATGGCCTTGATCGTCCAGAAGTACGGAGGGACGAGCGTCGCGGATGCCGAGTGCATCCGGAAGGTCGCGCGGCGCGTGGTGGACACCCACGAGGCGGGCAACCAGGTGGTGGTGTGCGTGTCCGCCATGGCCGGCGAGACCAACGCCCTCGTCGATCTCGCGCGAGAGCTGGGCGGGGCCCGGCCGCCGGCGCGCGAGTACGACGTACTGGTCTCCACTGGCGAGCAGAAGACGATCGCGTTGCTGGCCATGGCCATCCAGGGCCTTGGGCACAAGGCCCGGTCCTTCACCGGTGCGCAGATGGCCATGCGCACCGACGGCAGCCACACCCGGGCCCGAATCGAGAGCATCGACTCGGAACGGCTGCTCCGGGTGCTGGCGGACGGGGCGATCGCGGTGATCGCCGGCTTCCAGGGGGTCGACGCCGACGGCAACATCACCACCCTGGGCCGGGGCGGCTCGGACACGTCGGCGGTGGCGGTGGCGTGCGCGCTTGGCGCCGACCGCTGCGAAATCTACACGGATGTCGACGGCGTCCATACCGCGGACCCGAACCTGGTGGACGGGGCCCGCAAGCTCGATCATGTGTCGTACAACGAAATGCTGGAAATGGCCAGCCTGGGCGCGAAGGTCCTGCAGATCCGCGCGGTCAAGATCGCCATGCGCTACGGGCTGCCGATCCACGTCCGCTCGA
Organism: Pseudomonadota bacterium; assembly: GCA_027295775.1. Lineage (GTDB taxonomy): Bacteria > Myxococcota_A > UBA9160 > UBA9160 > UBA4427 > JAPUKG01. The sequence goes on along the minus strand of JAPUKG010000245.1, from coordinate 11,193 downwards.
CCTTCGGGTCGGACGAGGGGACGTGGGTGGTCCGCGAGGAGGATGTGATGGAGCGCCTGGTCGTTTCGGGTGTCACCTACAACCGCGACGAGGCCAAGATCCGCGTGAAGGGAGTCAAGGACGAGCCGGGCGTCGCGGGCCAGATCTTCACGCCCCTGGCCGCATCCGGGATCGTGGTCGACATGATCGTCCAGAACCTGTCCAGCGATGGGACCACGGACGTGACCTTCACCGTGCCGCGCGGCGACTACGCGCGCGCGCTCGAGATCGCCGAGAAGGAAGTGCCCCGAACCGGCGCCACCACGGTGGAGGGCGACGAGCATATCGCCAAGGTGTCGATCGTGGGCCTTGGCATGCAGGACCACGCGGGTGTGGCCACCCGGATGTTCGGCGTGCTGGCCAGCGAGAGCATCAACATCCAGATGATCACCACGAGCGAGATCAAGATCTCGGTGGTGATCGAAGAGAAGTACACCGAGCTGGCGGTGCGCGCCCTCCACGCCGCGTTCATCGAAGACGGCGCCGCGGAGCCGACCGCGGAATGACACAGGCCCTGGGTGGCGCCTCCCTGCTCTTGGGCGCCCTGGTGCTCGCTCTGGCGGGCCCCTCGACGCCGCCCCAGCCCAGCGCATGCCCGCACCCGCACGAGGCCGCGTCGCGCTCCGGGGGCGGGGGCCACGGGGACGCCGCGGACGACTGGACCGGAGTGGTGGGCTGCGCCGCGGGCGGGGAGGGGGCCGGCGCGCTCCGGGGGCCGGCCCGGCTGCTCTTCGGCCAGCGCCTCGACCTCAACTGCGCCGACCCGGCGGCGCTCGAGAGCCTGCCGGGAATCGGGCCCGCCCGCGCCGGCGCCATCGCCCTGGCCCGCTGCCAGCGGCCCTTCGCCCGGGTCGCCGATCTGGAGCGGGTCCGGGGCCTGGGCCCGGCCACGGTGGGCGGGTTGGCGCGATGGGTCGAAGTTTCCCAGACTTCTGTGACTTCGGGGATCTGCCCGCGAAGTTGCGGGTCGGTTCGAGGACGACGCCGGGGGGACTGATCGCGTGACCGCGGCCGAGTACGCCGATCGCGCCCGCCGCTTCCTGACTGGGGAGCTGTGGAGCTTCGAGCTCCAGCCCCGGTCGGTCACGGCGGCGGCCACCCGGGTTCTCCAGTTCGGGGTCATGGTCGCCCAGGGCTTCTCCCGGGATCAGCTCCTGCTGCGGGCCAGCGCGCTCACCTACATCGGGGCCCTATCCCTGATCCCGCTCCTGGCCGTGGCGCTCTCCATCGCCAACGCGGTGGGGGTGGGCGCGAACCTGGCCGAAGTGGCCGCAGAGCAGCTCACGGTGGTGACGCCCGAGGCCAAGCAGCAGATCCTCGAGCTGATCGAGCAGGCCCGGCAGAACCTGCCCGGCCTGGGCGCCCTCGGCGGCGCCATCCTGTTCGTGACGACCGTGCTCGCGCTCCGCCACGCCGAGTCGACGCTCAACGACGTCTGGGGCGTCACCCGCGGCCGCACCTGGATGCGCCGCTTCGCCGACTACCTGGCGGTCCTGGTGATCGCGCCGGTCTTCACCGGCGTGGCCCTGTCCATCGGGCCCATCCTTCAGAGCGGGCCTGTGGTGGGGCGACTGCTCGAGTTCCCGCTGTTCGAGACGTTCTACTCGCTCGGCCTGCGCCAGCTCCCGACGGTCCTCCTGGTCCTGGGCTTCACGTTCGTCTACTGGTTCCTGCCCAACACGAAGGTGCGCATCTCGTCGGCCCTGCTCGGCGGATTGATCGCCGCCGTCCTCATCACCCTGTCCCAGATCCTGTACGTGAAGTTCAGCATCGGCACGGCCCGGGCCAACGCCATGTTCGGCACCTTCGCCCAGCTGCCGCTACTCCTCACCTGGATCTACATCGCCTTCGCGATCTTCCTGCTCGGCGCCGAGGTCGCCTTCGCGCACCAGAATCTGGCTCAGTACCGGCGCGAGGTGCAGGGAGAGGCGCTCGAGCCGGCCGAGCGCGAGGCGGTGGGCCTGCGCATCGCGGTCGAGGTGGCGCGGGTCTTCCGCGACCGGGAGCCGCCACGAACGGCGGAGCAGTTCGCCGAGCACCTGAACGTGCCGGTGCGAATGGTGCGCGATCTGCTGCAGCACCTGGAGGAGGCGAGCGTCGTGGCCGAGTGCGGCGGCGAGGACCGCGAGGGCGCCTACCTGTTGGCGGGGCCCGCCGAGGGACTGCACGTGTCCGATGTGCTCCTGGCGTTCCGGGGCGTGCGCCATCCGAATCCGCCCGGCACCGACGCGGCGAGCGGCGCCGTGGGCGAGGTGCTGGGAGCCATCGACGGCGCGGTGGCCGGCATCGCCGAACGGCGCAGCCTGGCCGACGTGCTCGCCCAGGTGCCCGCCCCCGTCCCCGGAGAGCGCGGCTAGGAGGCCGACTCCAGAGTCGGCCGACGCGCAGCGAGCCCACCCGAGGCTTCGCCTCGGGTGAGGCGAGCGAAGGCGGGCCCCTGCCGGGCTAGACTCTTCCGCGCATGCGGATCTATCTCGACCACAACGCCACGACCCCGCTTCGCGACGAGGTGGTCGATGCCATGGTGGCGGTGCTCCGCCACGGCTACGGCAATCCCTCGAGCTCCCATCGGGAGGGGGCGGCGGCTCGGCGCCGGGTCGATGACGCCCGCGAGCAGGTGGCCGAGGCGCTCGGGGCCGCTCCGGGCGAGATCACCTTCACCGCCGGCGCGACCGAGGCCAACAACGCGGTGCTCCAGGCGCTCTGCGCCGAGCCCGACCGCGGTCGCCACCTGGTCACGACCCGCGCCGAGCACCCCTCGGTGCTCGAGCCGGCGGCCTACCTCGAGACCCGGGGCTTCGAGGTCACGTGGCTGCCCGTCGATGCCGAGGGCCTGCTCGATCCCCAAGCGGTCGCGGCCGCTGTCCGCGAGGACACGGCCCTCGTGTCGGTCCTGTGGGCGAACAACGAGACGGGCGTCGTCCAGCCCATGGAGGCGATCGCCCAGTTGGTGAAGGAGCGGGGCGCGCTTCTCCACGTGGACGCCACCCAGGCGGTCGGCAAGTGGCCCGTGGACGTCGGCCGAGTTCCGGTCGACCTGCTCGCGTGCTCGGCCCACAAGCTGAACGGGCCCAAGGGCGTGGGCTGTCTGTTCGCGCGCCAGGACGTCGCCGTGCCTCCCCTGCTGCGCGGCGGACCGCAGGAGAAGGGGCTGCGGGGCGGCACCGAGAACACCTCCGGTGTCGCGGGCTTCGGCGCCGCCTGCGAGCTCGCCCGTCGCGAGCTGCCCGAGCGCATGGAGCGCTACGCGGCGCTTCGCGACCGCTTGTGGGAGGGGATCCGGGCCAAGGTGTCGGGCGTCCGTCGCAACGGCAGCGCCGCCAACTGTCTGCCCAACACCCTGAACGTCGAGCTCGCCGACACCGCGGGCGAGGTGCTCCTCCAGGCGCTCGACCTCGAGGGCGTCGCGGCGTCGGCGGGCGCCGCCTGCCACTCGGGCTCGATCACGCCATCCCACGTGTTGAGCGCCATGGGCCGCACGCCCGACGAGGCGCGCGGCTCGCTCCGCCTGAGCGTCGGCCACGGCGTCGACGAGATGCAGATCGACCGGGCGATCGAGCTCCTGGCCGAGCTCGTGCCGCGCGTCCGCGGGGCCGGCGTCGAATGAAGCCCGAAGGACGCGTACTGGTGGCGATGTCGGGGGGCGTCGACTCGTCCGTGGCCGCTGCGCTCGTCGTGGAGGCGGGCTGCGAAGCCGTCGGCGTCACCCTGCACCTGGCGGGGAGTACCTCGCGTTGCTGCTCGCTGGAGGATGTCGACGACGCGCGGCGTGTGGCCGACGCGCTCGGCATCCCGTTCTACGTGGCCAACCAGACCGAACGCTTCCGCCATGAGATCATCGAAGCGTTCGCCGACGACTACCTGCGCGGCCGCACGCCGATCCCGTGCGTGACGTGCAATAAGCGCTTCAAGTTCGACATCCTGATGGAGCGCGCGCGGGCCTTCGGCGCGGTGGCGGTGGCCAGCGGACACTTCGCCCGGATCGACACCGATCCCGAGACGGGCCTCTTTCGCCTGCGGCGCGCCGTCGACGCCAACAAGGACCAGACCTACTTCCTCTACCAGCTCGACCAGGCGCAGCTGGCCCGCACCTGGTTCCCGTTGGGGGAGCTCACCAAGGACGAGGTGCGGGCGCGCGCCAGGGCGCTGGGCCTGGCCACGGCCGACAAGCCCGAGAGCCAGGAGATCTGCTTCGTGCCCGACGGCGACTACGCCGCGGTGGTCGAGGCGGTCCGGCCCGAGGCCCGGAACCGGCCGGGCGAGATCGTGGACGAGGCGGGGAGGGTGCTCGGCCGCCACCGCGGCGTTCATCGCTTCACGGTCGGACAGCGGAAGGGGCTCGGCGTGGCGGGGGACCGGCGCCTGTACGTAATCCGGATCGACGCCGCGGAGGGCCAGGTGGTCGTCGGCCCCGAGAAGGAGCTGGGGGCCGCGGGGGCGATCCTCGAGGGGGTCTGCTGGATCTCGGGACGGGCGCCCGAGTCGCCCGTCCGGGCCCGGGTGCGCGTGCGCTACCGGCACGAGGGCGCGCCCGCGTGGATCGAGCCCACGCCGGGCCGACGCGCCCGCGTCGTCTTCGACGAGCCGGTGCGCGCCGTGTCGCCCGGACAGGCCGCCGTATTCGACCGGGGAGACGACGTCCTCGGCGGCGGCGTGATCGCCGCATCCTTCTCGTGAGCGACGCCCTCGGCGCGCCGAAGTGGGAGCGACTCGAGAAGGCCCTGGACTACGCCTTCCGGGACTCGGCGATCCTCGGCAACGCGCTCCGGCACGCGTCCTACTCCCACGAGCACGCGGAACTGGAGAGCAACGAGCGCCTCGAGTTCCTGGGTGATGCAGTGATCGGTCTGGTCGTGGCGCGCCTCCTCTACGAGGCCCATCCCGATTGGAGCGAAGGCGATCTTACCCGCGCGCTCTCGAGCCTGGTCGACTGCCGCAGCCTGGCCGGGCTGGGCAGCCAGCTCGGACTCGGGGAGCAGCTGCAGCTGGGCCGCACCGAACGATCAGCGGACGGCGCGAGCAACGACACGATCCTGGCCGACGCAACCGAGGCAGTGCTGGGCGCCATGTACGTGGACGGCGGCCTCGAACCGGTCGAGCGGCTCGCGCGGCGTCGCTTCGTCGAGGCCCTCTCCCCCGACGCCGTCCGCGTCCCGCGCGACGCGAAGACCGACTTCCAGGAGCGGGTGATGGCGCTCTACCGCGAGTTTCCCCGCTATGAGGTCGCCGCCGACACGGGCGTCGAGGGCGGCGAGGAGCGCTTCACCGTGCGCGTGATGGTGCGGGGCGACTGCTGGGGCGAGGGCATCGGCCGCTCCAAGCAGCGGGCCGAGAAGCGCGCGGCGGAGGCGGCGCTGTCCCGCGCCGTGCGCGAGCAAGCCGCCACTCGACGTGACGGGCCGTGACGGAACGCCAGCGCGAAGCGCCGCACCGCGCCGGCGCCGCGGCCCTCCTGGGCCCTCCCAACGTCGGCAAGTCCACGCTGCTGAACGCGATCCTGGGCACCAAGCTGGCGATCGTGACGGCGAAGCCGCAGACGACGCGGAGTCGCATCCTGGGCATCCACCACCGGCCGGACGCGCAGATCCTGCTTCTCGACACCCCGGGCCTGCACGAGAGCGGCAAGGTCCTGAACAGCGCACTCAACGGGAGTGTCGTGTCCGCAGTGGAGGACTGCGACGCCGGACTCCTCCTGGTCGATGCCAGGCGCGGCTGGCAGCCTGCCAACGACCGGCTGTGGGAAGCGCTGGGGGCCGCGGGCAAGCCCGTCGTCGTCGCGATCACCAAGGCCGACCTCGGGGACGGCTGTCCGGCCGACTGGCCGGAGGCGGTTCGGCAGCTCGCGCCGGTCCTGCCCGTCTCCGCGCTCCAGGGCGAGGGCCTCGAGCCGCTCCTGGACGCCGTGGTGGAGCTGCTGCCCGAGTCGCCACCCCTCTATCCGGAGGACGAGCTCACCGATCGATCGCTGCGCTGGCTGGCGGCCGAGCTGGTTCGGGAGGCCCTCTTCATGGAGCTCGAGCAGGAGCTGCCCTACCAGATCGCGGTCGAGGTGACCGAGTTCGACGAGAGTCGACGGGACCTGGTGCACATCCGCGCGAGCCTGCTGGTCACGCGGAACTCCCAGAAGCGAATCGTCATCGGCCGCGGGGGCGAGGTGATCAAGCGCATCGGAATCGCCGCGCGGCGCGAGATCGAGGCCCTGCTCGAGTCGAAGGTGCACCTCGAGCTCTGGGTGAAGGTCGAGCCCCGCTGGCTCAAGAACCCGGAGCGGATCCAGTCGTTGGGCTACGTATAGAGCCGGCAGCGAGTGCGCAACCGATGGGCAAGGAAGCGGCATTTCTGCTTTTCCCGCAGCCCCTTGCATGACTCTTCGCCACAGCGCGTCAGGTTTGACGCAGGGACCACGGAGCCGGTAGGATGCGGCCTTCGGCCCTCCGAACGATCGATTGCATCCACCTCCTCACCCAGTCCACGGAGACGACATGAGCAAGGACGTCGTGATCGCGAGCGCGGCTCGTACCCCCATCGGAAGCTTCCGGGGCGCCTTCGCCAGCCTGTCCGCGTCGGATCTCGGCGCGGTGGCCGTCGCGGAAGCCACCAAGAGAGCCGGCGCCACCCCCGAGCAGGTGGAGCGGGTGATCATGGGCAACGTGCTGTCCGCCGGCATGGGCCAGGCCCCCGCGCGGCAGTGCGTGATCAAGGCCGGCTTCCCGGTTTCCACGAGCGCCATCACCATCAACAAGGTGTGCGGGTCGGGCCTCCAGGCGGTGATGTTTGCGCGCCGTGAAATCCTGGTGGATGACGCCGATGTGATCGTGGCGGGCGGTATGGAGTCCATGACCAACGCCCCCTACATCCTGCCCAACGCCCGTGCCGGCTACCGAATGGGCAACGGTGAGCTCATCGACACGATGATCCACGATGGGTTGTGGGATCCCTACGACGACGTGCACATGGGAACCTGCGGCGACGCCGTGGCGGAAAAGTACGGATTCACCCGCGAGGACCAGGACGCCTTCGCCGCCGAGAGCTACACGCGGGCCCTGGCCGCCCAGAAGGAGGGCCGCTTCAAGGCTGAGATCGTCCCCGTCGAAGTGCCCCAGCGCCGCGCCGAGCCCCTGCTCGTGGATGCGGACGAGGAGCCCGGCCGCGGCAACATCGCAAAGATGCCCAGCCTGCGTCCGGCCTTCAGCAAGAACGGCACGGTCACGGCCGCCAACGCATCGACCATCAACGATGGCGCCGCAGCCCTGCTCGTGACCTCCGCCGAGGTGGCGAAGGAGCGCGGCTACCGCGTGCTGGCCCGCATCGCCGGCGACTCCACCAACGCGGTCGAGCCCAAGTGGTTCACCATCGCACCGGTGGGCGCTCTCCAGAAGCTCTTCGAAAAGACGGGCAGCACCGCCGGCGACTGGGACCTCTACGAGATCAACGAGGCCTTCTCGGGCGTGACCATGGCTGCCGCCAAGGAGCACGGCATCGACCTGGATCGCGTGAACGTGAACGGCGGGGCGGCCGCTCTCGGGCACCCCATCGGCTGCTCCGGCGCCCGAGTGCTGGTGACGCTGCTGTACGCCCTGAAGGACCGCGGGCTCAAGAAGGGCATCGCCACCCTGTGCATCGGCGGCGGCGAGGCCGTCGCCCTCGGCGTGGAGCTCGTCTAGCCATGCAGAGGATCGGCATCATCGGCACCGGCACCATGGCGACGGGGATCGCCCAGAACGCGGCTCAGTGCGGCTACGACGTGGTCGTCCGGGGGCGCAGCCAGGACTCCGTCGACAAGTGCACCGCGGGCGTGAAGAAGGCTCTGGACCGGATGGTCGCCAAGGAGAAGATCACCCAGGCGGCTGCGGACGAGACTCTGGGACACATCCAGGGGACCCTCGCGCTGGAAGATCTGAAGAGCTGCGGCCTGGTCATCGAGAGTGTGGCCGAGGATCTCGAGCTGAAGCGCGAGCTGCTGGAGAAGGTGGACGCCCTGCTGGAAGACGACACCATTCTCGCCACCAACACATCGAGCCTCTCCGTCACGAAGCTGGCGTCGCTCACGAACCGGCCGGCCCAGTTCATCGGCATGCACTTCTTCAACCCCGTGCCCATGATGAAGCTGGTCGAGGTGGTGAGTGGCCTGCGCACCTCCGACGCCACGGTCGCGACGGTGCGGGAGCTGGCGGAGAAGCTCGGCAAGGTTCCGGTCGAGGTGAAGGACGCTCCGGGCTTCGTGGTGAATCGCGTGCTCTTCCCGATGATCAACGAGGCCGCCTTCGCGCTGGGCGAGGGCGTCTCGACGGCCGAGGGCATCGACGAGTGCATGAAGTTCGGCTGCAACCACCCGATGGGGCCGCTGGCCCTGGCGGATCTGGTCGGTCTGGACGTGGTGCACGCGATCCTGACCAGCCTTCATCGGGAGTACGGGAATCCCCGCTACGCCCCCTGCCTCGAGATCACCAAGCGGCTCGAGGCGGGCTGGCTGGGTCGCAAGGCCGGCCGCGGGTTCTACGACTACTCGGGGTAGCGCACGCGTGGCGGCGCCCGACGTCACCATCTACGAGGTCGGGCCGCGCGACGGTCTCCAGAACGAGCCCGAGACGGTTCCCACGGCCGCGAAGCTGGAGCTGATCCAGCGGCTCGGACTGGCGGGGCTGCGCCGCATCGAGGCCACCAGCTTCGTGTCGCCCCGCTGGATCCCGCAGCTCGCCGATGCCGCGGACCTGGCCGGCATCCTGCCCGCGCTGCCGGACGTGGTGTACAGCGCACTCGTGCCGAATCCGAAGGGCTACGAGCGCTTCCGCGAGGCGGGCGGCATCCAGGTGGCGGCCTGCTTCATCTCTGCCAGCGAGACCCACAACCGCAAGAATGTGAATTGCTCGGTCGACGAGCAGATCGAGCGCATCCGGCCAGTGGCCGAGCGCTGCCGCGAGGACCGGGTCCCGCTGCGCTCGTACGTCTCCACCGTGTGCGGGTGTCCGTACGAGGGTGCCGTGTCGCTCGACGCGGTGGTGGCCCTGGTGGCCAAGCTCCTGGCGCTCGGCATCGAAGAGATCTCGCTGGGCGACACGATCGGCGTCGGCCACCCCGGACAGGTGCGCGAGCTGGTGGCCGCCGTGGCGGCGGAGACCTCGCTCGAGCGGATCGCACTGCACATGCACGACACCTATGGCCGCGCGCTCGCCAACGTGCAGAGCGGGTACGAAGCCGGCGTGCGCATCTTCGACACCTCCCTGGGCGGTCTCGGCGGCTGCCCCTATGCTCCCGGCGCTTCGGGTAACGTGGCGACGGAGGACGTGGTGGACCTCTTCGAGCGGGCGGGGATCGAGACCGGCGTCGACCTCGACGCCCTGGTCGACACGACGGCGTGGCTCGAGCGCGCGGTGCTGCAGCGTCCGCTGCCGGGCCGGGTCTACCGGGCGCGACTGGGGGCGCGGGAGCACGCGCGTGGCCGGGAGAGCGCGTGAAGTCGGGCAAGGACGTCCGCGAACGACTCGAGCTGATCCGCAAGGGTGGGGCGCCCCGGTATCACGAGAAGGCGGCGGCGCAGGGCAAGCTCTTCTGCCGCGATCGGCTGGCCCGGCTCCTGGACGAGGGCTCCTTCGTGGAGGACGGCGCCTTCGCGAACAGCCTGGCCGGCGATCTGCCGGCGGACGGCATCGTCACGGGGACCGGACGCATCGACGGGCGCCCCGTCTGCGTGATGGCCAACGACTCGACCATCAAGGCGGGCTCGTGGGGCGCTCGCACCGTGGAGAAGATCCTGCGCATCCAGGAGCGGGCCGAGCGGCTGCGCTGCCCGCTGTTGTACCTGGTCGACTCGGCCGGCGCCCGCATCACGGACCAGGTGGAGATGTTCCCGGGCCGCCGCGGGGCGGGCCGGATCTTTCGGAACCAGAACCGGATGTCCGGGATGGTCCCGCAGGTGTGTCTGCTCTTCGGCCCGTCGGCGGCGGGCGGCGCGTACATCCCGGCCTTCTGCGACGTGGTCTTCATGGTCGAGGGCAATGCCAGCATGTACCTGGGATCGCCCCGCATGGCCGAGATGGTGATCCACCAGGAGGTGAGCCTCGAGGAGATGGGCGGTGCGCGCATGCACTGCAGCGTCTCGGGCTGCGGGGACCTGCTGGCCAAGAGCGAGCAGGAGGCGATCGCGGCCGCGCAGACCTATCTGTCGTACTTCCCCTCGCATTGGGAGGCGACGCTCCCGGAGACCGAGGCGCGCGCACCAGAGCTCTCCTGTGACGACCTCGAGCAGGTGATCCCCGCCCAGGAGAACAAGCTCTTCGACGTGCGCGAGGTGCTGCGTCGGGTGGTGGACGCGGAGTCGTTCTTCGAGATCAAGAAGCTCTTCGCGGGCGAGATCCTGACGGGTCTGGCCCGGATCGAGGGCCGGCCGGTGGGCGTCCTGGCCAACCAGCCCGCGGTGAAGGGGGGCGTCCTGTTCGTCGACTCGGCGGACAAGGCGGCGCGCTTCATCGGCTTGTGCGACGCTTTCGGCATCCCGCTCCTCTACCTGGCCGATGTGCCGGGCTTCATGATCGGCGTGAAGGTGGAGCGGCAGGGCATCATCCGCGCGGGCGCCAAGATGGTCCAGGCGGTGTCGGAGGCCACGGTGCCGCGCGTGTCGGTCATCCTGCGCAAGGCATACGGCGCCGGGCTCTACGCCATGAGCGGCCCGGGCTTCGCGCCGGACGCGACACTGGCGCTCCCCACCGCCATGATCGCGGTCATGGGCCCGGAGGCCGCCGTCAACGCCGTCTACTTCAACAAGCTCCAGGGCCTTGGCGAGCGGGAGAGGGCGGCCGAGACCGAGAAGCTCCGAGAGGAGTACCGTCAGGAGGTCGACATCGAGCGCCTGGCCAGCGAGCTCGTGATCGACGCCATCGTGCCGCCCGAGAATCTGCGCGAGGAGATTGCCGCCCGGCTGGCCGCGGCGCGCGGGCGCCGGGACCCGCCGCCGGCGAAGCGCCGCAGCGTCACGCCGATGTAGCTCGGCTCCCGGCTACGGCCGACTCCGACAGCGTCGCGCTGCCCTCCATCCGCGCACCGTCTCGGATCCAATCCATCTCGACGCTGTCACCGGGCGCGAAGCCCCGGAGGATCGCCTGAAGCTCGGGGCGGGTGTAGATGGGGCGGCCGCCCAGGCAGATCAGCAGATCGCCG
>JAPUKG010000244.1 GCA_027295775.1 Pseudomonadota bacterium | reverse complement strand
GCAGCACGGGGCCCTGAACGTGCGCCAGTCCCGCGCGCTGCTGTGGCTGGCCGGCTCGAGGGTTCGCCCCGGCCCCTACGACCTGGCCGCCCGCGCTGTCGACATCGCCCCCACCGCGCTGGCCGCCCTCGACTTCCCGCGCATCGACGGACTCGACGCCAGCGGCCGCTCCTCCACCGAACGCGGCGTCGACCCCGACGTGTACCTGGCGCGCCAGGACGGCAGAGTTCTCGAGGAGATTCTCGACTTCGACGAGAAGCCCCCGGAAAGGCTCTATTTCTTTCTCCTGGATGGCATCCATCCCACGGAGCTGGAGGACCGGCTGGAATCCGATCCCGATGCGCTTCCCAACCTGCGCCGGCTGCGGCGCCGGGCCGCGGTGCTGCGCTCGGGCTCGATCGTGAACTTCCCCTCGATTACGTGGCCGAGCCATACGGCCATCGCCACGGGCGTCTGGTGCGGGCACCACGACGTGGTCAATCCCAGCTACTACCTGCGTGACGTCGGGGAGCCGGTCTCGCCCCAGGGCCAACAGCTCTACACCGAGGGCTTCGCCAGCCCAGGCGTCGAGTCGCTGTACGAGGCGTTTCGGCGTGTGCGGGGGTGCCGCAGCTTCTCGGTGGCGATCCACGCGCCCTTCGGCCGGGGCGCCGACCACGCCGTGCTCGAGGGGCGCAACCTGGGCCACCGACCGCGACTGAAGGAGCTGACCCGAGAGCTCGCTGTCGATGAGAGCGGGCGCTGGGCTGAGGACGGCGCCGAGAGCACGGCGCGCGAGTCGCGCCTCGACACCCGCGGAACCGCCCAGATCCTGGAGCTGCTCGACCGCGACGACCTTCCCGCGCCGGACTTCGTCTACCACGAGCTGGCCGTCACCGATGGCGCGGGTCATCACTACGGGCCGCACTCGGACGGCCTGCGCGACGCTCTCGACGAGACCGACCGCCGCATCGGGCGCGTCCTCGACGCGCTCGAGGAGCGCGGCCTCGCCGACGGCACGCTCTTCGTCCTGACCGGCGACCACGGCATGGCGCCCCAGCAGGTGGAGCTGCGCGCCAATCCCGCCCGTCACATCGAGAAGATCGGACTCGCGGGCTTCGTGGCCGAGCCGATGATCTGGCTGCGGGACCTGGCCGTGGAGGCCGAGCGCGCCGGTGACGGGCGCACGGCCCGGGTGCGGGTCCGGGCGCACGACGGGCCGCTGCCGGGGGACTCGGACGCGGAGAACGGCGGTCTCGAAGGGGCTGAGGTGAGCGTGAGCGTCGTGCGTTCCGCTCGGGGTGGGTCGCCGGACCCCCTGGCCCACGGACGCACGGGTCCCGGCGGCGTGTTCGGCTTCGCCACGCCGGCCGAGCTCGACACCTCCGAGATCCGGATTGCGGTGCGCGCGGAGGGATTCAACCCCCGCCACCTGGGGCTGGACGGCTCGGTGGACGGGGCGGACACCGATCTGCGCGGTCGCCTGTACGGATAGCCGCTTGTCCTGGGAGTTCTGGATCGACCGCGGTGGCACCTTCACCGACTGCATCGGTCGCGATCCATCGGGGCGTCTCCACACCGAGAAGCGCCTCTCCTCCGACCGCGCGCCGGTGGAGGGCATTCGCGCCATCCTGGAGCGAGCCGGCGCGGTCCCGCCCGGCGGGGCGCTGCCCGCGTGCAGCGTGAAGCTCGGCTCGACGGTCGCGACGAACGCGCTCCTCGAGCGCCGCGGCGTTCCCACCGTCCTGGTCACCAATCGCGGCCTGGGCGACGTGCTGCGCATCGGCACCCAGGAGCGGCCCGAGCTGTTCGACCTGGAGATCCGCCGCCCGCCGCCGCTGCACGCGCAGGTGGTGGAGGTGGCGGGGCGCGTCGGTGTAGACGGCGACGAGGTGGAGGCCCCGGACCTGGAGGCGACGCGCCGCGCCCTGGCCGAGGCCCGGGCCGCCGGTGCCGAGAGCGCAGCGATCGTCCAGATCCACGCCTACGCCCACCCCGAGCCCGAACGCGAGCTGGCTCGCCTGGCCCGAGAGGCCGGCTTCTCGTACGTGGTCGCCTCCCACGAGATTGCCCGCGAGATGGGGCTCCTGGCGCGCGGCGAGACCGCCGCGGCCGACGCCTACCTGACCCCGCTCCTGCGCCGACACGTGGCGCACCTGGCCGAGGCGCTTCCGGGCTCGCGCCTGCGCTTCATGCAGTCGTCCGGGGGGCTCACCGACGCGGAGCGGTTCCGCGGGCCGACGGCGCTGCTCTCGGGTCCGGCGGGCGGGGTGGTGGCGGCGGCGCGCGTCGCGGCCGCGGCGGGCTTCGAGCGCGCCATCGGCTTCGACATGGGCGGGACCTCGACGGACGTCTCGCTGATCGCGGATGGGGAGGTGGAGCGCACCTTCGAGACCGTCGTGGGCGGCATCCGCGTGCGCGCGCCCATGCTGCGCATCCACACCGTGGCGGCGGGCGGCGGCTCGCTCTGCCGCTTCGACGGCATCCGTCTCACCGTCGGTCCCGAGAGCGCCGGCGCCGACCCCGGACCGCTCTGCTACGGAGCTGCGGGGGATGGCGCGACCCTGGCGCTCACGGACGTGAACTACTTTCTCGGTCGCGTTCAGCCCGATCGCTTCCCTTTCGAGCTGCACCTGGACCCGGTGACGCGAGCGCTCGAGGCACTCGGAGCCGAGCTGGCCGACGCGGGCTTCGACCGTGGGCCCGACGAGATCGCCGCCGGCTTCATCGAGGTCGCCAACGCCAGCATGGCCCAGGCGATCCAGCAGGTCTCGGTCGCGCGCGGCGTCGATCCGCGGGACCACGTGCTGGTGGGCTTCGGCGGCGCGGGCGGCCAGCACGTGTGTGCGATTGCCCGGGTGCTGGGCATCCGGCGCATCCTGCTCCATCCGCTGGCGGGTCTGCTCTCGGCCTACGGGATCGGCGTGGCCGAGATCAGCTGGGACGGGCAGCGAGACGCGGGTCGCGTGGAGCTGCCGCCGCCGGGGAAGCCCCTGCCCCGGACCGTGGAGGAGGTGCTGGTCGTGCTGGCGTCCGAGGGTCGCTTGGCGCTCGACCGGGAGGGCCCCGCCGGACCGGTTCGCGTGGAGCGTTGGCTCGATCTGCGCTACGTCGGAACCGACACGCCGATTTCGCTGCGTGAGCCCGAGGGCGGCGACGGGGACTGGCACGGCGCCTTCCGGGCCGAGCACCGGCGACGATTCGGCTACACCCGCGACGACCGAGCCGTCGAGATCGTGACCGTCCGGGTGCGCACGCGCGCCCCGGGCGCGCCCGCCGACGAGGCCCCGGGTGCGGCCGTCGACGGGGAAGCAGCGGCGCCGGAGTCGCCCGCCGAGAGGACGCCGGAACCCCTGCGCACGGAGCGCGCGTGGTTTCCCGGAGCCGGCCGCTGCGAGGCCCCGGTGTACGCCCGCGAGGCGCTGACGCCCGGCTGCGAGATCCCCGGCCCGGCGATCGTGCTCGAAGGCACGGCCACGGTGGTCGTGGACCCCGGGTTCCTCGCCCGGATGGACGCGGACCGGGTCCTGGTGCTGACCGATGAGGCCCAGCCCGAGCGCCCGGCTGCACCGGACCTCACCCGCCCGGATCCCGTGCGCCTCGAGGTCTTCGGCAACCGCTTCATGTCGATCGCCGAGCAGATGGGGGCGGTACTCCGCAACACCGCCATCTCCACCAACATCAAGGATCGCCTCGACTTCTCGTGCGCGGTGTTCGACTCGGAGGGCGGCCTGGTCGCCAACGCACCCCACATCCCGGTCCACCTGGGCGCCATGGGCGAGACGGTGAGTGCGGTCCGGGCGCGCTTCCCCGACCTGGCGCCGGGCGACGTGGTAGTGACCAACGACCCCTTCGAGGGCGGCTCTCATCTGCCAGACGTGACCGTGGTGACGCCGGTCTTCCTGGACGGGAAGGGAGGCCGGCCCGCCTTCTTCGTCGCCAGCCGCGGGCACCACGCCGACCTCGGCGGCGTCACCCCGGGCTCGATGCCGCCGGACTCTCGATCCCTGGAGGAAGAGGGAGTCCTGCTCTCCCCCTTCCGTCTGGTCCAGGGCGGGCGCTTCGACGAGGAGCGCGTGCGCCGTGCCCTCGGCGGGGCTCGCTACCCGGCCCGCCGGCCCGACGACAACGTTGCCGACCTGGTGGCCATGGTCGCCGCCAACCGCGCGGGCGAGCGGCTGCTGGGCGAGTTCGTGACCGAGCAGGGGTTCGAGGGGGTGGCGGTGACCATGCGCCAGCTCCAGGAGGCGGCTGCCAGCAAGGTGGCCCGCGAGATCGCGCGGCTGCCGGACGGCGACCACGAGTTCACGGACTACCTGGATGACGGAACGCCCATCCGGGTGCGTCTCCAGGTCCAGGGCGGGCGCATGGTGATCGACTTCGCGGGAACCGGCCCTCCCGTGCCGGGCAACCTGAATGCGCCCCCGGCGGTGGTGAAGGCGGCCGTGATCTATGTCCTGCGCGCGCTGGTGGCCGAGCGGATTCCGCTGAACGGCGGCTGTCTGGCGCCCGTCGAGATCCGCATCCCCGAGCCCTCCATCCTGAACCCGCCGCGGGGCTCCGCCGTGGTGGGTGGAAACGTCGAGACGTCCCAGCGCGTGGTCGACGTGCTGCTCGGCGCCCTCGGACGGGTGGCGGCCAGCCAGGGCACCATGAACAACGTGACCTTCGGAGACCCGAGCTTCGGCTACTACGAGACCCTGGGCGGCGGCGCGGGCGCCGGCCCCGGCTTCGACGGCGCGTCCGGCGTCCACACCCACATGACCAACACCCGCATCACCGACGCGGAGGTGCTCGAGGCGCGCTACCCCGTGCGGCTGCTGGAGTTCAGCCTGCGCCGCGGGTCCGGGGGGGCCGGGCGCTGGCGCGGGGGAGACGGACTGGTCCGTCGCTACCGCTTCCTGGCTCCCGTCACCGCGACCCTGCTCAGCGAGCGCCGGGTGCGCCGACCCTACGGTCTCGACGGCGGCGAGCCCGGCGCCGCCGGCCGAAACGCCGTCTCGCGGGCCGACGGCAGCGTCGAGGAGCTCCCGGGCCGGTGCGCCGTGGAGCTCGACGCCGGCGACACCCTGATCGTGGAGTCTCCCGGTGGAGGCGGCTACGGTGCGCCGGTGGAGGCGTCTATTGGACGCGCTAAGGTCCGCCGGGGCGCGTAGCTCAATTGGCAGAGCAAGGGACTCTTAATCCCTAGGTTCGGGGTTCGATTCCCCGCGCGCTCACCACAAGTCTTTTGAACCCTGTTCCTACCATGGCCGCCCGTTGCCTCCGTGGTACTGACCCGCGACGGAAGGCTGCTTCGCTCTACGGCGCGACTTTGCCGCCCGTGAACCCTGCCGCTAACGTGCGCCGAAAGCCGGGGTGGCGGAACTGGCAGACGCAGTGGCCTTAGGAGCCACCGTCCTCGGACGTGCAGGTTCGAATCCTGTCCCCGGCACCCTCTAGCGCGAGAGCATCGATGGCTGGCGAGGCCGACGACAAGCACAGCGACATCCAGGTCGAGACCACCGAGGAGGGCGCGGTTGCGCGCCGGGTATCGGTGGTGGTGGGGGCGTCGCGCGTGAAGAAGGCCTTCGATCGCGCCTACCGCGATCTCGCCCGGAGCGCCCAGGTGAAGGGGTTCCGCAGGGGCAAGGTGCCGCGCTCCGTGCTCGAGCGGATGTACGGAGCCGGGCTCCGCGAGGAGATCGAGCGCTTGCTCGTGGCCGAGACGCTGCCCGACGCCCTCGAGCTGGCGGAGCTGGTGCCGGTGTCGGAGCCGGATGTCGAGGCCGATCGGCCCGATCCGGGCGCGGACTTCCGCTACAGCGCGCGCATCGAGATCAGGCCCGCCATCGAGCTCCCGGCGCTGGAGGGCCTGCCGGCGAAGCGCCCCCCGGTCGAGGTCGAGGACGACGAGATCGCCCGCGAGCTCGAATCCCTGCGCGAGCGCGCGGCTCCTCTCGTCGAGGAGCCCGAGGACACGGAAGCCGCCGTTGGCCACACCCTGAATGTCGACTACCTGGGTCGCATCGACGGCGAGCCCTTCGAGGGCGGCGCCGGATCCGACGCGACCATCGAGCTCGGGGCCGGCCGCATGATTCCGGGCTTCGAAGACGGGCTGGTGGGCGCGCGGTCGGGAGAGGAGCGCGAGGTCGCCGTCACCTTTCCCGACGACTACAACACCGAGTCGCTGCGCGGGTGCAACGCGGTCTTCACGATTCAAGTGCACAGCATTCGCAAGCGCGAGCCCGCCAATCTGGACGACGAGTTTGCCAAGGACCTGGGCGACTTCGATTCGCTCGACGATCTGAGGGCGCGCATCCGTTCGGACCTCGAGCAGAGCCGCGAGCGCCAGGCCCGCTCGGTGCTGCAGCGCACGGTGATGGACTCGCTGATCGAGCGCTCGGAGTTCGAGGTGCCGGCCGGGATGGTGGAGCGCCAGCTCCAGCAGCAGGTCCAATCGCTCCACCGCCAGTTCGAGGGACAGATGCCCCACGACGTGCTGCACCAGCAGCTGGCGCGCGTCCAGGAGGAGGGTCGGCCCGCCGCAGAGCGCCGCGTGCGCGAGATCCTGCTGCTCGAGGCGGTGGCGGCGGCTCGGGCCATCGAGGTCGGCGACGACGAGCTCGAAGCGAGGCTCGCCGAAATGGCCGAGTCCCAGGGGATCGATGCCAGCAAGCTCCGCAAGCTCGCCCGGGACCAGGGGTGGGATGGGGCGGTGCGCGCCGAGCTACAGGAGCACAAGGCGCTTGATTTCCTGACCTCTGAGGCTAAAATCGAAGAAACGGCGGAGACTTAGAGCTCCGTCCTGCCCTCTCGTGGATCGTGGGTCCGTTCACACTGCCCCCCGCAGGAAGCAGCCCAAGGGTCGACGTTCTCCAGCCTGAAGTGCTCCCACTCTTGAAGGCGTCTAAGCTTTTCGAAGGAACGGGTCCAGTGGACTTGGACCCGGAGGGTGGACTCCTCGATGCCGCTGATCCCCTACGTGATCGAACAGAGCCAGCGCGGCGAGCGCGCCTTCGACATCTACTCGCGCCTGCTGCGCGATCGGATCGTCTTCCTGGGCAGCGAGATCACGGATGAGCTCGCCAACGTGATCATCGCCCAGTTGCTCTTTCTCGAAGCGGAAGATCCGGACAAAGAGATCCATCTCTACATCAATTCTCCGGGCGGGTCGGTGACCTCCGGACTGGCGATTTACGACACCATGCAGTTCGTGCGCCCCGACGTGACCACGCTGTGCCTGGGACAGGCGGCGTCCATGGGCGCGTGGCTGCTGGCGGCGGGCGCACGCACCAAGCGCACGGCGCTCGCGAATTCACGCATCCTCATCCACCAGCCGATGGGAGGGGCGCAGGGCCAGGCCACCGACATCAACATCCAGGCCCAGGAAATCCTGAAGCTGCGCCAGCGGATGAACGAGATACTTGCGGATCACACGGGCAATCCGGTCGATCAGATCGCACAGGACACCGAGCGCGACTACTATATGTCGGGTGAAGAGGCCCGGGAGTACGGCATCGTGGATCAGGTGGTGAGCCGCCGTGAAGCGCCGAAGAGCGCCGGCCCCAGCCCCGCTCCCAACGGGGGCGCTTCCAAAACCGGGACCTGAACAATCATGAAGAAGCGGGACGACAACGCCAATCTCTCGTGCTCCTTCTGTGGGAAGAGCCAGCGCGAGGTCAAGAAGCTGATCGCGGGCCCCACGGTCTACATCTGCGACGAGTGCATCGAGCTCTGCAACGACATCATCGCGGAGGAGTACGGCCGGGACGAGGTGTCCGCGGAGACCTCCCACGTCCCCAAGCCCAGGGAGATCAAGGACTCGCTGGACGAGTACGTGATCGGGCAGGAGCGGGCGAAGCGGATCCTCGCGGTGGCGGTCCACAACCACTACCGGCGCATCGAGACCGGCTCCTTCGTGGGCGACGTCGAGCTGCAGAAGGCCAACATCCTGCTGCTCGGTCCCACGGGCTGCGGCAAGACCCTGCTGGCCCAGACCCTCGCCAAGGTCCTGGACGTCCCCTTCACCATCGCCGACGCCACCACCCTGACCGAGGCCGGCTACGTGGGCGAGGACGTCGAGAACATCATCCTCAACCTGCTCCAGGCGGCGAACTACGACGTGGAGCGGGCCCAGCGCGGGATCATCTACATCGACGAGATCGACAAGATCGCGCGCAAGAGCGAGAACCCGTCCATTACGAGGGATGTCTCCGGCGAGGGCGTGCAGCAGGCGCTGCTCAAGATCATCGAAGGCACCATGGCCAGCGTGCCGCCCAAGGGCGGACGCAAGCATCCCCAGCAGGAGTTTCTCCAGATCGACACCTCCAACATTCTGTTCATCTGCGGCGGTGCCTTCGTGGGACTCGACGGCATCATCGACCGGCGCGTGGGCGTCAAGGGGATGGGGTTCGGCGCCGATATCAAGCGCAAGGACGAACGCAAGATGGGCGAGGTGCTGAAGGAGGTGCAGTCGGAGGACCTACTCCACTTCGGTCTGATCCCCGAGTTCATCGGGCGGCTGCCCGTGATCGCCACTCTGGACGAGCTGGACGACTCCGCCCTGATCGACATCCTGACGGTTCCCAAGAACGCCCTGGTCAAGCAGTACCAGAAGCTGTTCGAGTTCGAGGACGTGCGGCTGCGCTTCACGGACGGCGCCCTGCGCGCGGTCTCCAAGCTCGCGCTGGAGCGCAAGTCCGGGGCCCGGGGGCTCCGGGCCATTCTCGAGAACGCCATGCTCGACCTGATGTACGAGATCCCCTCCCGGGACGACGTGGAGGAGTGCATCGTCAACGAAGACGTGATTGCGCAGCGGGCCGATCCGCTGCTGGTGTACAAGCGAGAGGCGGAGTCCGCCTGACGCTGGCCCGCAACGCAGAGGAAGAGACCCATGGTGTTCTACCGGAACGACGACGATCAGAATGGCGACGCCGACGAGGCGACGCCCGCCGGACGCGTCGTCCCGATGCTGCCCCTGCGCGATATCGTGGTCTTCCCGCACATGGTGGTGCCGCTCTTCGTCGGGCGCGCCAAGTCGATTCACGCCCTGGAAGAGGCGGTGGCCGGATCTCGCGAGCTCCTGCTCTCTGCCCAGAAGCAGGCGGGCGACGACGATCCGGGCCCGGAGGACATCTACGAGATCGGCACCCTGGGCGCCATCATCCAGCTCCTGCGCCTGCCCGACGGGACGGTGAAGGTGCTCGTCGAGGGCAAGAGCCGCGCCCGGATCCGGTCCTTCGGGAGCGAGGACCCCTGCTTCCGCTGCGAGATCGAGGAGCTGCCCGATCTGGACGAGGGGTCCGTGGAATCCGAGGCGCTCGTGCGCACGATCCACTCCACCTTCGAGAACTACGTCAAGCTCAACAAGAAGGTGCCGCCCGAGCTGCTGAACACGGTTTCCTCCATCCAGTCACCGGGCAAGCTGGCGGACACGATCGTCGCCCACCTGAACCTCAAGCTGGAAGAGCGCCAGCAGCTCCTCGAAATCATCTCGCCGGTCAAGCGCCTGGAGGAGGTGTTCAGCCGGATGCAGGCGGAGATCGAGGTGCTCGAGGTGGAGCGCAAGATCCGCGGCCGGGTCAAGAAGCAGATGGAGCGCTCCCAGAAGGAGTACTACCTCAACGAGCAGATGCGGGCGATCCAGAAGGAGCTCGGCGACCGGGACGAGTTCAAGAACGAGGTCAGCGAGCTGGAGGACCAGCTCAAGGCCAAGAAGATGCCGGACGAGCCCCGCGAGCGGACCGAGAAGGAGATCCGCAAGCTCAAGATGATGTCGCCCATGAGCGCCGAGGCGACCGTCGTTCGCAACTACGTCGACTGGATGCTGGGCCTGCCCTGGGACGAGGTGAAGGACGAGACGGGCGACATCGTCGAGGCGGAGCAGATCCTCGAGGACGATCACTACGGTCTCGAGAAGCCCAAGGAGCGCATCCTCGAGTACCTCGCGGTCCAGACCCTGGTCGAGAAGATGAAGGGGCCGATCCTGTGTTTCGTGGGCCCGCCGGGTGTAGGCAAGACCTCCCTCGGCAGGTCCATCGCCCACGCCACCGGTCGCGACTTCGTGCGCATCAGTCTGGGCGGCGTGCGCGACGAGGCGGAGATCCGGGGCCACCGGCGCACGTACATCGGGGCGCTGCCCGGCAAGGTGATCCAAAGCCTCAAGAAGGCCGGCACCAGCAACCCGGTCTTCCTGCTCGACGAGGTGGACAAGATGTCCATGGACTTCCGGGGCGATCCGTCGGCGGCGCTCCTCGAGGTCCTCGATCCCGAGCAGAACCACACCTTCAACGACCACTACCTGGACTTGGACTACGACCTCTCGCGGGTCATGTTCGTGTGCACCGCCAACGTGCTCCAGAACATCCCGCGGCCCCTGCAGGACCGGATGGAGATCATCCAGATCCCCGGCTACATCGAGTCCGAGAAGCTGCAGATCGCCAAGAAGCACCTGGTGGCCAAGGTGCTCGAGGCCAACGGGCTGTCCGAGGAACGCATCGTCTTCACCGATGCAGCGATCCTCGAGGTGATCCGGTACTTCACCCGCGAGTCGGGCGTCCGCAACCTCGAGCGCGAGCTCGCCTCGATCTGCCGGAAGGTGGCCCGGGAGGTGGTGAAGGCCGGCGAGGACGCCGGACTCACGCGGGTCACGCCGAAGCTGGTCAAGAAGTTCCTGGGGGTCCAGCGCTTCCGCTTCGGCAAGACCGAGGAGGAAGACCGGATCGGCGTGTGCACGGGGCTGGCCTACACGGAAGTCGGGGGCGAGCTGCTCCAGACCGAGGTCTCGGTGACGGCTGGCAAGGGCAAGATCCAGATGACCGGGCGGCTGGGCGAGGTGATGCAGGAGTCAGCCAACGCGGCCATGTCCTACGTGCGTTCGCGGGCGAAGCAGCTCGGCCTCACCAAGGACTTCTACTCGAAGGTCGATCTCCACATCCACGTTCCGGAGGGCGCCACGCCCAAGGACGGTCCGTCCGCGGGGATCACGCTCGCGACGGCGATCGCCTCGGCCCTCACCCGGGTGCCCGTGCGCTCCAACGTGGCCATGACCGGCGAGATCACCCTGCGCGGCCGGGTGCTGCCGATCGGCGGCCTGAAGGAGAAGATGATCGCGGCGCTCCGTGGCGGCGTGGACACCGTGCTCATTCCCAAGGACAACGAGAAGGACCTGAAGGACCTTCCGCCCATCATCAAGAAGAACCTCAAGATCGTGATGGTGGAGCAGATGGACGAGGTCCTGTCCGAGGCGCTGGCGGTCAGCGATCCCCACAGCTTCCTCCGGGACGGCTTCCACGAGATCGATGACATCTACGAGTTTCCGCTGGGCCGCCCGCCCGCCGCCCCGGACCTGCACCCCTCCGGCGTCAACTAGCGCCATCTAGCCGACAAGATTCACGTTTTCAGGGTCCGGTCCCTTCGGGGCCGGGCTCACTTCCATGTTGGTGGATTCGTCCGACACAACGGCACCCCCTGAACCACAGACAGCACAGGGAAGGGGACTCAGCTCCGCGCAGATGCGCATGGAGAAGAGCCCATGTCCCGAATCAAGCTGTTGCTGGTCACTCTTCTGTTGTCGGTGTTCGCGATGAGCACGCCGGTCCAGGCGATCACGCTGGGCTTCGATGCGCTGCAACGCGGCGAGATCGTCGACACCCAGTTCGTCGCCTCTCACGGCGTGACGATCTCCGGGGTGAATTTCGACGGCCCAGACGCTGCGATCATCTTCGACACGCTCTTCCAGGGGCCCACCGACATGGACCTGCAGGGTCCCGACTGGGCCAGCGGCAACATCGCGGACGTGGTGCTCGGCAACGTCCTGATCATCCCGGAGTGGCTGGACGACATGGACCGCGATGGCTTCGTGGACGACCCCAACGATGAGGGCGCCCGGCCGGCCGGCAACATCAGCTTCCTCTTCGACAACCCGATCACGTCCTTCGGCCTCGACCTGCTCGATGTCGAGCCTCCGAACGAGATGGGCTCGATCTGGTTCATCTCCGGCGACGACATGGTGGAGGTGACCTTCGGCGAGCTCGCCGCTGCAGACGCGAGCATCGTCTACGGCGACAACTCGGCGAACCGCATCGACCCGATCTTCGCCCAGGACCTGGGCCTGACCTCCTTCGGGGAGGTGCAGATCCACTTCGGCGGCTCGATGGCCATCGACAACATCTCGTACACCGAGCTCCCGGAGCCAGGTACGGTGTTCTTGATGGGCCTGGGCCTGACCGGCCTGCTGCTCCAGAGCCGCCGCCGCTAGCTCCGGACTCCCGCGCCCCCCGCTCGTGGCCTACTCTCCGGCCCGGGGGGCGCGTAGCTCAGCTGGCTAGAGCACCTCGTTTACACCGAGGGGGTCCGCGGTTCGAGTCCGTGCGCGCCCACCAGAGACTTCCGACGGAATTTCAAGCGGTTGGGCTTTTGCCAGAGGTGCTCGGTGGGGCGTCCCGAGGCGCGGATGTAGCACCGGTGTAGCAGTCAGGAGTTCCACGGTGCGGGCGCTTGCAGCCCTATGAGTCTTTTGTCACCAAGAACTGGTGCGACTGGTGCCGGCGCTCTTGAGCGTCCAAGAGGCCCTGACAGGGCCCGTAGGCCCCCGCACTAGCGGCTCTCTCCGAAACTTGGCAGCGGGATCCTCCCTGAAGCGAACTGCTTGAGACCCTCCAGCGAACGGCGGAGGGCCTCGGGAGTCCGCGGGAGTACCGTCGCCTGACGCGTATTGAAGGCGCCGACGATCGCGACGTCGTGGAGCGGATTGCGGGTCATGCGTTGCGCGGTCGGTGCTACTTCCGCCAG
>JAPUKG010000243.1 GCA_027295775.1 Pseudomonadota bacterium | reverse complement strand
CCGAGTCGAGGTCGTAGAGACTCCGGCCGGCGGGGGCCAGCTTGCCGACTTTCACCACGGGCGTACGCCCGACGGTGGCTAGGATGGTGTCGAACTTCGGCATGGAACGGTCCCCTCCCGGTCTCGGCGCAAGCCGCAGTGTACAATGCGTCCGCCTCCACTCGATAGGGACCGAAGTGTGACCCGAGACCTGCAACCCGCCGCCCTGCCCATCCGCGAAGACGACGACGCCATTGCCAAGGCACTCGAGCGGGCCAGCATCCCGACGCTGATGATGTCGATGGTGCACCTCACCGGCGACACGCGCCTGCTGCGCGGCGCGATCCGGCCGCGCAAGGCGATCATGAGCGAGGTCCAGGGGGGCATGCCCAAGGAGGAGAAGGCCGCCGTCCGCGCCCAGGCCCTGGAGATCCTGAAGGACTACCGCGACGGCGGCTGCCGCCTGCCGCCTCCCCCGTCTCCCGACACGATTCACCAGATGATGAGCTTCATGGTGGGCGAGGAGGTCCCGGCCGAGTACGTGCCGATGATGATGGAGGAGATGGCCCTGGACGGGAAGGACGCCCGGGACGTGCACTGGGACCGGGACCGGCTGACCGAGGCCAAGCGGGACTTCCACGTGGTGGTGATCGGCTCTGGCATGTCCGGGATCCTGACCGCGATCCGCCTCGAGCAGGCCGGCATTCCCTACACGGTGATCGAGAAGAACGACTCGGTGGGCGGCACCTGGCTGGAGAACGCGTACCCGGGCTGCCGCGTCGACATCGCCAACCACTTCTACTGCTACTCCTTCGAGCCCAACCACGACTGGCCCCAGTTCTTCTCCCAGCAGAAGGACCTCCTGCAGTACCTCGAGCACTGCGCCACCAAGTACGGCGTGCGCGAGCACACGCGGTTCCGCACCGAGGTGGTGGCTGCCCACTTCGACGAGGGCGATTCGAGCTGGCAGGTCCGGGTGCGTTCGCGCGACGGGCGCGAGGAGACCCTGCGCGCCAACGCCGTGATCAGCGCCGTGGGTCAGCTGAACCGGCCGAAGCTCCCGGACGTCCCCGGCCTGGAGACGTTTCGGGGTCCGGCCTTCCACACCGCCCAGTGGGAGTCCGAGCACGACCTGGAGGGCGTGCGCGTCGCCGTGATCGGCACCGGGGCCAGCGCGCTGCAGCTGGTCCCGGAGGTCGCGAAGGTGGCCGGCCGGCTGGTCGTCTTCCAGCGCTCGGCGGCCTGGATGGTCCCGAACCCGAACTACCACGCGAACGTGAGCGACGGCAAGAAGTGGTGCCTCAAGCACCTGCCCTACTACGCCCGCTGGTATCGCTTCCTGCTCTTCTGGCCGGGCTCGGACGGCCTGCTGCCCTCCCTGGTGATCGACCCGGACTGGCCCCACCCGGACCGCTCCATCAACGAGCTCAACGAGGGCATGCGCCAGATCTTCACCAACTACATGAAGGCGCAGGTGGGCAACGACCCCGAGCTGCTGGCCAAGGTCGTTCCCCCCTACCCGCCGTTCGGCAAGCGCATGCTCCAGGACAACGGGAGCTGGCTCGCCGCCCTGAAGCGCGACAACGTAGAGCTGGTCACCGAGGGCATCGCGGAGATCACCGCCGATGCCGTCATCGCGAGGGACGGAACGCGCTACCCGACGGATGTCCTCGTCTTCGCCACGGGCTTCCACGCCAACAAGTTCCTGTGGCCCATGGAGATCGTGGGCCGGGGCGGCGTGGTGCTGGGCGAGCGCTGGGCCGACGACCCCCGCGCCTACCTGGGCATCACCGTGCCGGACTTTCCGAACCTCTACTGCCTGTACGGTCCGGCCACCAACCTGGCCCACGCCGGCAGCATCATCTTCCACTCGGAGTGCCAGCTGCGATACATCATGGGCTGCCTGAAGGCGCTGCTCGAGGGGGGCTTCGCCGCCATGGAGGTGAGGCGGGACGTCCACGACGCCTTCAACGAGAAGCTGGACGCAACCCTGGCCCGCATGGTCTGGTCCCACCCGGGAATGACGAGCTGGTACAAGAACAGCAAGGGCCGGGTGACGACGACCTCGCCGTGGCGCCTGGTCGACTACTGGCGCTGGACGATGGAGCCCGACCCGGGCGACTACGACTGGACGCACTGAGGTGAGCAGAAACCCCGAGCGCAAGAGCCGACGGCCGGCGACCCTTGCGGGGCTCTGCGTCGCCCTGCTCGGCAGTGCCTGCACGCCCCTGGACGGCTACGTGAACGAGGACTGGCTGCAGGCGCGCCAGATGGACTTCCTGCGCTTCGCCACCGGCGCGCCCCTCCAGGCGAGCTCGCTCGGCAACATCCTCTCGCACCTCGACCGCGAAGCGCGCGACTCGAGCTACCAGGTGGCGCCGGGCTCGATCCCGGACGACGCGTGGGACGGGATCTTCGACAAGATGTGGCGCCTGCGCGACACCAGCGACTTCGACGCCCTGCGCCTGGTCGACCTGCTCTACGCCAACCGCGGCCACCCCGTCGCCAGCGAGGCGCTCTGGCAGAAGGCGGAGAACGCGCTCCTCACCTTCAAGTACTGGTACACCGACGACACGCCCGTGCGCATCGTCGACGGCGACCAGGTCATCGACAACATGTGGTACTGGACCGAGAACCACATCCTGATCTTCAAGGTCTGCGAGTACCTCGCCGGGCAGCTCTTCCCGGACCGGGTCTTCGCGGTCGCGGGCCTCACCGGACTCGAGCACGTCGCGCGGGCTCGGCCCTTCCTGGTCACCTGGTTCGACGAGCGCGCTCGCTTCGGCTTCACCGAGTGGCACTCCAACGTCTACTACAACCTCGACATGCGGCCCCTGCTCTCCCTGGTCGAGTGGGCCGACGACCCGGTGATCGCCACCCGCGCCGCCATGGTGCTCGACCTGGTGCTCCTGGACACGGCGCTCCACCTCCACCGCGGTACCTTCGGCGCCACCCACGGGCGCTCGTACATCAAGGACAAGGCGTCGGCCGACACCGAGGACACCTTCGACCAGAGCAAGATGCTCTTCGACGACTCGGTGCTGCCCTACCCGAGCCGCGGCTCGACGAGCGGCGCCGTCTTCGCCCGCGCGCGCAAGTACCGGCTGCCCGAGGTGATCCGGCGCATCGCGGGCAACAACGCGCCGATGGTGGACCGGCAGCGCATGAACCTCCCCCTCGACGAGATCCCGCCCGCCGACCCGTTCACCGCCCCGCCGCCCGAGGCGCCCTTCGGCATGGACTACCGAGACGAGACCTACCTGCCCTTCTGGTGGTCGATGGGCAGCCAGCCGGTCTGGATGATCCTGCCCCTGACCTTCGAGGTGGGGAACCGGGAGAACCTCTGGATCGCCCAGTTCTCACCCTTCAAGCAGCTTCGAGATCTGGTCTGGAACCCCGCGGATCCAGAAGGATCGATCGCCTTCGCCCAGCAGCTCGCCATCGCCCTCTGGCCGCTCATCAACCAGTCGCTGCTGAAGGAGGTCAACAGCTACACCTACCGGACTGCCCACTACATGCTCTCGACCGCCCAGGACTACCGGAAGGGGGTGCGCGGCTCCCAGACGCACACCTGGCAGGCGACCCTCGGCGAGCGGGCCCTCGTCTTCAGCCAGCACCCGGGCACCCTGCCAGTGCCCGAGGGCGATCCGGTCCCCGCGGACTGGAATTGGCAGCAGCAGGACGAGCCCGGGCCGGGCTACTGGACCGGAGAGGCGTCGCAGCCCCGCGCGGCCCAGGTGGAGAACGTGACCATCGCGATCTACGCGCCCCAGTACACGCCCCTGCCCGAGCTCGGCTTCCCTTCGCGCGACGAGACCCACGCCTACTTCCCGGTGGCGCACATGGATGAGGTCGTCCAGAACGGACGCTGGACCTTCGGACGAAAGGACGCTGCGTACGTCGCCCTCTACTCCTGGCGGCCCACCGAATGGCGGCGGGGCCAGCCTGAGGTCTTCGAGAATGACGGCCGGGACTTCGACCTGGTGGCGCCTGGCGGGGCCAGCAACGTGTGGATCGTCGAGTGCGGCAGCGAGGACGAGTGGCCCGGCGGCTTCGCCGAGTTCCGGAACCCCGTCGCCGCCGCCTCGGTCGAGGTCCCGCCCACCGAGACCGCCTTCGACGTGATCTACGAGTCCCCCAGCCGGGGCACTCTCGAGCTCGGCTGGGACGGCCCGCTCGTCCAGGACGGCAACGACCTGCCCCTGGCCGACTACCCGCGCATGGACAACCCGTTCGCGAGCGTCGCGTTCCTGGACGAGCGCTACGAGATCTCCGACGGCGACTTCAGCCTCGTACTCGACTTCGACACCGACGAGCGCAGCGCGGCCGGTCCGCCCGACGTGCTGGCCCGGCGCCGCGCCGAGCTCGAGCGGGTCTGGAACCTGATCCGCCGCGGGTTCCGGCTCCACCGGCAGGGCTCCTAGGCAGAGAGGTCCTCCGCGCCATCGAGAAGGCGGCGGATGTGGAACGCGACGAGCTCGCCGAACCGCGCGCTCCCGAGCGGCTCCCCGGTGCAGCGCTGGAAGACATTCACGTCGGGCCCGACGTTCGCCTCGACCAGCACGGGTCCGTCGGCGAGGATCCCCACATCCCAGCCGATCACGACCGCCTGGCGGAAGACACGATGGGCGCGGGACACGAGCTCCAGGACGTCGGTCCAGAGCGGCAGCCGGCGGCCCGCGATGCGCGCTCCGCTCGCCGGGTGCGCGACGTGCCAGTCACCCGTGTCCTTCAGGGCGATCGCGGGCCCGAGCTCCCCCGTCTTCAGGTCCACGGGGCTGGCCAACCCGCCCTTGTGGAAGTTGTCCACCACCGGGCTCCGCACCGGCATTCGAAAGGCCGCCGCGTACACCTCGGGCCGACCCGCTTCGTCCAGACAGGTCCCCACCCGCACGGTGCAGAGCGCGCCGGTGCTCAGATCCACGAGCTCCGGGTGGTTCAGGAGCCGCGGCTGCACCAGCCAGTCGCGTCCGCGCGAGCGCCCGTAGAGTCGCTCGAGGAGCGCGTCTCCGGATAGATCCACCCCGCTGACGACGTTGCGGTAGGCGTCGCCGCCCCGATGGTCCCAGCGACTGATCTCGCGACCCCCGCAGCCCCGGGCCGGCTTGAGGACCAGGTCCGCCCGGGGCAGCGAATCCCGGCCGTCGTCGGAGCGCACCACGGCGCCGTCGCGAATCACCCTCCAGACCGGCGCGGTCGGCAGGCCGCGCTCGCGACAGCGCTCCCAGAAGAGCAACTTGTTGCTGACGCGCTTCGTCTTTCGCCCCTCGTTCAGGAACTCGAAGAGGGCCTCCCTCTCGAACCGCAGCAGGTACTCCCCCGCGCGGCTCCGGTGGTCCGACTCGTAGAGCCGCAGGTGGTAGTAGGCCTTGGGCGGAATCGAGTGCCGGAGCGCCAGCCCGTACTGCTCGAAGGCCTGCCGCCAGAGGGGCTTTCCCGTGCGGCGGCGGACCGCCGGACCGATCGTTCGCGTGCGATTCCAGGTGAGGACGAGCGCTCTCACCGGCCAGCCGGCGACCCGGGCGAGCAGGCGAAGCCGCTCGACCGGCCACGGATGCCGATGCCAGACCAGGCGCGCATGGCAGCGGTGGATGACGGCGGCGTGGCCTTCGCCCTCGTCGGGGGGGAGTCCGGTCCACAAGACCAGGGGAGGAACGCTCACCACTCGGGGCATCGTCCACGAGTGTTGACCCTTCTCGGGCCGGCTGCCAGCGAGCCGTCCATGGTGAGCGGCTTCGACGGATTCGTGGTGGTATAACCCTACCGTGACGGCCGCTGTCCCGCCCTCGAACCGTTGGCTCTTCGGTCCCGTTCCAGACCTGCTGCTCGGTTGCGGCCTGCTGTCGGCGCTGCTCTTCGTCGCCTTCGCGTTCGTCGATGGCGACGTTCCGGCCCGCCAGGCGCCCGTCGTCTTCCCGCTGGTGGTCCTGCTCCTGAGCTACCCCCACTACGGCGCCACCATCCTGCGCGTGTACGAGCGTCGCGAGGACCGACAGAACTACTTCTTGTTCTCGGTCTGGGCCACGGTGGCCGTGGCCGCGTTCTTCGTGCTGGGGGTCTACTCGACCCTGGTGGCGTCGGTGATGGTGACCGTCTACCTCACCTGGAGCCCCTGGCATTACACGGGCCAGAACTACGGCCTGGCCGTGATGTTCCTGCGCCGCCGCGGCGTCGAGATCGGCCCGCGCGAGAAACGGTTCGTCTACGCCTCCTTCATCCTCTCCTACGTACTGACCGCCCTGGTCATGCACGGCGGAACCGAGAGCGTGGACTATGCCCTCTCCTCGCCTTCGGGGGGCGACATCCACTTCACCGCCATCGGCATCCCGGCCCCGGTCGAGGCGGTGCTGTTCCCGCTGGCGTTGCTGGCCTACCTGGGCGCGACCGCGGCGGCGGTCGTCCTGCTCCTGCGCCGGGGCTCCGTCCGGGATCTGGCCCCCGCCGGCATGCTCATGCTGACCCAGGCGCTCTGGTTCAGCCTGCCCATGCTGGCGCGGCACTTCGAGATCACCACGGGGCTGGTGCCCATCGACTGGGACTTCCGCTTCTACTTCTTCACCTGGATCGCGGCCGGCCACGCGGTCCAGTACCTCTGGGTCACCTCCTACTACGCGCGGGCGGAGGGGCGGGCGCACGGTCCACTCCGTTTCTACGGCAAGACGCTGCTCGGCGGGACCCTCCTGTTCGTACCGCCCGTGATCCTGTTCGGTCCCGGCGGCCTGGGCAGCGTGTCGCTCGACGCGGGTCTCGCCCTACTGGTCTCGGCCGGCGTCAACATCCACCACTTCATTCTGGACGGCGCGATCTGGAAGCTCCGCAGCGGCCGCATCGCCAACATCCTGATCCGGAACACCAGGCCGGAGCCCGTCGCAGACGGGCCCGGGTCGCAGACGGCGATGGGCTGGGGCTCGAAGGCGCTGTGGGCCACCGCGGCGCTGGCGCTCGCAATCCACGGCTACACCATGTGGCAGGAGCGGGTCGCCCTGGTCGCCGCCGCCCAGGAGTCGGACCTCGTGCGCATGAGCGAGATCCTCGACCAGCTGGCGTGGGTCAGCCGGGATCACGAGCGGATCCGCTCGATCGTGGCCGCCGCCTGGTTGGAGCAAGAGCAGCTTCCCGAGGCGCTGCGCGAATTCGAGCGCTCGGTCGCCCTTCGCCCGACGGTGGCGGGCTACTCCGCGATCGCCCAGCTCCACGAGCGTCTGGGACGGCCCGCACTGGGAATCCCGGCGTACGAGTCGGCCCTGGCGCTCGAACCGGACCGGCTGGGCATCCTGCACCGACTGGGCGCCGCCTGGGTCCGGCAGCAGCGACCCGCCCGGGCCATCCCGTACCTCGAGCGCGCTGTGGCGCTGGACCCGGAGCACGAGCCGAGCCGCCGCACCCTGACGGTGGCTCGGGAGATGCAGGCCCGGCCCCAGGCTGCGACCCCGACACCTTGAGCGCGAGCGATTCCCGGACCGCGGTCCCGAGCGATCGTCAGATCGCGCTGTGGCTAGGGGCCTGCTTTGCCGTCGTCTACGTGGGCTTCGCCGATGGCTTCTTCAAGGGAAGCGACGAGGTCGGCGTGTTCCAGACCGCCCTCGCCCTGGGCGTCGAGGGCCGTCTCGACGTGCCGCCGCTGATGCACACCTTCCCCGGACGCGACGGACGGAT
>JAPUKG010000242.1 GCA_027295775.1 Pseudomonadota bacterium | reverse complement strand
CCCGTGATCGCCCAGGAGCGCGGCATCACGGTGGTGGAGTCCAAGGCCAGCCGGCGCATGGACTTCGCCAGCACGATCACGGTGCGCGTCACCGGCTGCATCGACCGGCTGATCGCCGGTGCGGTCTTCCACGGTGGCCAGCCGCGCATCGTGCGCATCGACGACTTCATGCTGGAGGCGATTCCCGAGGGCCCGACCATCTTTCTGACCAACCACGACCAGCCGGGTGTGGTGGGCACGGTCGGCACGCTTCTCGGCGAGGCCGGCATCAACATCTCGCGCATGCAGCTCGCCCTGCAGCCCGAGCGCAAGGAAGCGGCCATGCTCGTAAACGTCGATCCCGCGGTCGACGACGCCACCATGGAACGGCTGCGCAAGATTCCGCACATCATCGCCGCCCAGCTGGTGGAGCTCTGACATGACCACGGTGGTGGCCGTCGGCGCTCAGTGGGGCGACGAGGGCAAGGGCAAGATCGTGGACTGGCTCGCCCCGCGCGCGGATCTCGTGGCGCGCTTCCAGGGTGGGAACAACGCCGGACACACGCTCGTGGTGGATGGCGAGCAGACGGTCCTGCACGTGGTGCCGTCGGGCATCCTGCACCCGGGCAGCGTGAACCTGATCGGTCCCGGCGTGGTCGTGGATCCAGCGGTTCTTCTGGGGGAGATCGACGCGCTCCGCGAGCGTGGCGTCCTGGGCGATCCGTCGCGCCTGCGAGTCTCGGGCCGCGCCCACGTGATCCTTCCCTGGCACGTGGCCCTGGACAAGGCGCGCGAGGAGACCGCGCGCGAGCGCTCGTTGGGCACCACTTGCCGCGGCATCGGGCCGGCCTACGAGGACAAGGTGGCGCGCCGCGGCATCCGCGTCGCGGACCTGGTGCACACCGAGGCCCTGGCGGAGCAGCTCCGCACCATCGCCGAGCGCAAGAACTTCGAGCTCACCGAGTTCTTCAAGTGGCCGCCGGTCGAGGTCGAGCAGCTGATCGAGACCTGCATCGAGTGGGGCCGGCGGCTCGAGCCGTACATGGACCACACGGGCCGCATCCTCGACAACGCCCTGCGCGCCGGGAAGAACGTCCTGTTCGAGGGCGCCCAGGGCACGTTCCTGGACATCGACCACGGCACCTACCCGTACGTCACCTCGTCCAACTGCGTGGCCGGGGCGGTGTGCGCGGGCTCGGGCGTGGGCCCCACCCGGATCGACCGCGTGCTCGGCATCACCAAGGCCTACACGACGCGCGTGGGCGGCGGTCCCTTTCCGACCGAAGAAGAAGGGGCCACCGGCGACAAGCTGCGCAGCGCGGGAGATGAGTTCGGAGCCACCACGGGCCGTCCGCGGCGCTGCGGCTGGCTCGATGTCGTGATGCTGCGCGAATCGGTCGTGGTGAACGGGATCACCGAGCTGGCGCTCAACAAGCTCGACATCCTCTCGGGCTTCCACGAGGTGCCGGTCGCGACGGCCTACCGGATCGACGGCAAGCTCCACAAGGAGTTCCCGATGACCCTCGACGAGGTCGCCCGGGCCTTGCCGGTCTACGAGGTCATGCCGGGCTGGACCGAGGACGTGAGCGGCGTCCGATCCTTCGAGGACCTGCCGGACAATGCCCGCCGCTACGTCGAGAAGGTCGAGGCGCTGGTCGAGGTGCCGGCCGCCTTTATCTCGGTCGGCCCCGGCCGCGACGAGACCATCTGCCGGCGCGATCCCTTCGAGGTCGGCTGAGGCCCACCGCACCCGCCGCGGGTCTCATCAAGCCCGGAACCCTTCCTGCCGATCCGCCGACTCACCCGAAGACACCCCATGGACGCCGCCCAGCCCGAGCCCAATCCGCCGAAGTCCCTGCGCAAGTCGCCGAAGTCCCTGCGCGTCGCCTCCGCCAATCTGTGCGGCGGGCAGGCGGATGCCGGCGCTCTGCGCGACTGGATCGAGCAGCACGAGATCGACGTCCTGGCCACCCAGGAGCTGTCCCGCGCCCAGGCCGACGCGATTCGCCAGATCCTCCCCCACGGCGATCTCGATCCGACGCCCGATCGGCGGGGAATGGGACTGGCTCTCCGCCAGCCGGGCGAGGTCTACCGGGTGTCGCTCGGCTACCGCCACGCCGACGTGGCGCAGCTCGACCCGGACGACTGGCCCGAGCTCGAGGCGCCGCTCGAGGTGATCAACGTGCACCTGTGCGCGCCCCACCTCTACCCGCCGTTCGGGGCCATGGTGCGGCGGCGGCGCCAGGTCCGTCGCCTCGAGGCGTACCTCAGGAACGGAGCCAACGGTCAGCTCCCGGCCGCGATCGCAGACGCCGCGGGTGCCAACGGAAGTCCGCGGCGGGTCCTGGTGGGCGACTTCAACGCCACCCCCCTCTGGCCCCTCTACCGGCGGATCTCCTCCCACCTGACCGACGCCGCGGTGGCCGTGGCCCAGCAGCGCGGCCGCCCGCTGGAGCCCACCTGGGGCCCCTGGCCCGGTGCGCCGCGCATGCTGCGCATCGACCACGGCTTCGTGGGCGGCGTCGAGGTCGACGCCTTCGAGGTGCACGATCTGGTCGGCTCCGACCACAGCGCCATCGTCATGGATCTCCTCCCCTCCAGCTAAGCAAGCCAAGCAGTCTGCCCCATCTCGATCCGGTTCGATCCCCCGCGAAAGCGGACGGGTGAGCGGTGTTTCGCGGGAGCTACCCACCCGCCCGCCGGGGGGATGACCACCTCCGCACCGTAGACGAATAAATAGCGAAAGTCAACGAGAGAGCCCGAGGGTTGCTCGACACCCCAGGAGCCGGGTGGTACCCAGCGAGCGGGGCCTGTAGCTCAGCGGTAGAGCAGCGGACTTTTAATCCGACGGTCCAGGGTTCGATCCCCTGCGGGCCCACCAGTGGAAGTGCTCGGCATCATTCGCCTTCCTCGCGGTGCCGCCCGCCTTCCGTCGGCCCCTGAGGTGGCCACTCGCCTGGGTTGGTGCCGTCTGGTGCCGTTTGCTGCCGAGTTGGGGGCGCTGAGCGCGTCGGCGAAGCCGCCCAGCTCGTCGGGCATGAAGTGCGTGTAGGTGTCGAGGAGCACCTTGGGCGACTTCCAGCCACCCATCCGCTGAACCCAGAGCAGGTTCGTTCCACGCGCGAGATGAAGGCTGGCAAAGGTGTGTCGCAGCGAGTGCGGCGTGAGCCGCTTCTGGGCCGATCCCGGCAGCTTCTTGAGCAGGCGGTTGAAGATTCGGGAGCGGAAATTGCTCGGGTCGATGAAGCCGCCGTCCTCGTTCGGGAAGACGAGGTCTTCGGTGGAGAAGAGATCGGGCCGCACCGAGAGCAGGTGGGCGCAGAGGCGGCTGGAGAGTTCGACCGCGCGCGACTCGCCCGTCTTCGTGGGGCCCAGGTGACGCCCGCTCGAATGGCTGCGGGCAATCCGCGCGG
>JAPUKG010000241.1 GCA_027295775.1 Pseudomonadota bacterium | reverse complement strand
GCCATGAGGCCCTGCGCGCGGCGACCCCCACCCACCCCCTACGGGAAGCGCTTCGCGCCTTGGAGCGATCAACCTCCCACCGAGGGTCAGTGCCAGAGGAGCAACGGGGGGCCACGGTAGGGCCAGGCACGGCCCGATGCGGCAAGGGAGCGTGCACGGTAGTCGTTGAGACCTCGGGGTCGAGACGCGACCGCGCAGCGGGGCGCAGCCCCGCGAAGTTCAGAGGGCTGTGCGCAGTGCGCTGATTCGGCTGATGGTTTCCTCCGCCTCGCGCACGACGGACTCGACGATCTCGGCGCAGGAGAGGATGTCGTTGATGGCGCCCGCGCCCTGACCGCAGGGCATGCAGTCGCGGTCGAGGTCGACCTCCTTCTCGGGGTCGAGGGTGAGTACGCCGGCGATCGCCGAATGGCGCATCTGCTCGGGGAAGGGCCGGATGCGCTCGACGTTGCGCTCGAGATCCTCGATGTAGGCATTGCGGATGACGCGCATGGGCTTGCCCGAGTAGCCGCGGCTCACCAACGTGTCCTCGCCGCGGATCTCGGTGATGCGCTTCTTGTACGCCTCGGCCGCGCGCGCCTCGTGGGATGCGATGAAGCGCGTTCCCATCCAGACGCCCTGGGCGCCGAAGGCGAGTGCGGCGGCCAGTCCGCGCCCGTCCACCAGCGACCCCGCCGCGAGGACGGGGATGTCGACGGCGTCCACGATCTGCGGAATCAGGGCGATGCCCGCCACCTTCCCGGTGTGGCCGCCGGCCTCGGTTCCCTGGGCGACCACCACGTCGCAGCCCGCCTCTTCGGCGCGCACCGCGTGACTGACCTTGCCACACATGCTGAAGACCAGGAGCCCGGCGTCGTGACAGCGCTGGATCACGGGCCCGGGAACACCGAGTCCCGCGATGAAGGCGACGGCGCCCTCGTCGATGATCACGTCGATGGAGGCGAGCACCGACTCCGGGAGCGCGGCCAGCAGGTCCACGCCGAAGGGCTTGTCGGTGCGCTTGCGCACCGCGCGCATCTCGGCCCGGATCTGCTCGGGGGAGTTGCCCGCCATGCCGAGGGTTCCGAAGCCGCCGGCCTCGGATACCGCGGCACACACCTCTGCGTAGGCCACGCCGCCCATGCCCGCCAGGAAGACGGGGACCTCGATGCCGAGCGGGTCGCAGATGGGGGTTCGCAGCGCCACGGATCACCTCCTCCGCCGCGTCCCATTCTAGCGGGCGCGATCAGGTGAGGCGGTCGAGCAAGAGGGTGGCGATGCCGAGGAAGGCGAGGAAGCCGAAGGCGTCGGTCAGGGCGGTGACGATCACGCCAGAGCCCAGGGCCGGGTCCTGGCGGAGGGCCTTGAGTGCCAGAGGGACGGCCGCCCCCAGCAGTCCCGCCACCATCATGGTGGCGACCAACGCGCAGAAGAGCACGCCTCCCAGATACGGATTGCCCTTCCACAGGAACGCGATCACGCCGGCCAGAGCGCCCACACAGGCGCCGATCACGAGTCCCACCGAGAGCTCCTTGCCGACGGCCCGGAGCCCGGTCGAGAACTCGATCTCGCCCAGCGCGATGCCGCGGGTGGTGACGGTCAGGGTCTGGATGCCGCCGTTGCCGCCCATGCCCGCCACCACCGGCAGGAAGATCGCCAGGGTGACGAGCTGCTCCAGGGTCTTCTCGAACAGACCCACCACCCAGGCCGCCAGGAAGACAGTGGCCAGATTGAGCATCATCCAGGGCAGGCGTTTCTTCACCGACTGGCTGGCCGAGCTGAAGACCCGGTCCTCCTCGGACAGGCCCGCCAGATGGTACATGTCCTCGGTGGCTTCCTCGGTGATCACGTCGATCACGTCGTCGACGGTGATCACGCCGAGCATGGTGTCGTCGACGTCGGTTACCGGGATGGCGAGCAGGTCGTAGCGCGCCACGAGCTGGGCCACCTCCTCCTGGTCGGCCTCGGGACGAACGCTGATGGGCTCGCGGATCATCAGGTCCGCGCAGGGCCGGTCGTACGGAGCGGAGACCAGACGGCGGATCGGCACCACGCCGCGCAGGCGGCCCACGTCGTCGATCACGTACAGGTAGAGGACCGACTCGGAGGCGTCGCCGGCCCCCCGGATCGAGTCGATGGCCTCCTGGGCGGTCATCTTCTCGTCCAGGCCGACGAAGTTGGTGGTCATCACCCGGCCCGCGCTCTGCTCGGGATAGAGCTCGGACTTGTGCAGCTCGTCGAGCTTGTCGGCGGGCAGCAGCGCC
The DNA here is from genome assembly GCA_027295775.1 of Pseudomonadota bacterium. Lineage (GTDB taxonomy): Bacteria > Myxococcota_A > UBA9160 > UBA9160 > UBA4427 > JAPUKG01. The sequence continues at coordinate 9,206 of JAPUKG010000241.1, read as the reverse complement.
AGCACCCCCTCGCGCCGCTCCTCGGGGACGCTCTCGGCCAGCTCGAGCAGGTCGTCGATCTCGAGCCGCGCCAGCACGTCGGCCAGTCGCTGATCGGTGACGGCGTCCATGACCTGGGGCAAGAGCTCGTGGGGAAGCTCGCGCAGGGTGGCCGCGGCGCGGCGCTGCTTGAACAGCAGGTCGATGACGGTGCGGATCTCGTCCGGCGTGAGCTCCGCGAGCAGGGGACCCAGATCCGCGGGATGGATGCGCTCGAGCAGCCGCTCGGCACGCGAGTACACGCCGCCGGTGAGGAGCCGCCTCAGAACGCGCGTGGTACCGATGGGTGTCGCCATGGCGGATTCCCCGGTCTCCCACCGGGGCCTCCGCGAGGCTTAGGAGAGAGACACGACGGTGATGGGAGCTCCCATCCCAGGTTGCGGCTCCGGTGAAGAGTCGCCGTCCATATTCTCGGACGTGCCTATCTGTGTGGTCTCGTGATCCATCTGTGCCGAGGGCATGCTTACCCCAGTTTCGGCCGATCATCTACCCCACCTGAGCCTCGCGAGCCCCCGGGGCTGATAGAGTGCTCCTATGCCCCAGAGTGGCCCGCATCACCTGATTATCGTGCCCCACACCCACTGGGATCGAGAGTGGTACCGGACCCACGAGCAGTTCCGGTTCCGGCTGGTCCGCCTCGTGGACGGTGTCCTGGACCTACTCGAGAGCGATCCGGCCTTCCGCCACTTCACCCTGGACGGGCAGTCGGTGGTGGTGGACGACTACCTGGAGGTGCGGCCCAGGTCCCGGGAGCGCCTGGCCAAGCTGGTCGAGGCCGGGCGGCTGCTGGTGGGTCCGTGGTACGTGCTCCCGGATGAGTGGCTCGTCTCCGGAGAGGCCCTGATCCGCAACCTCCGTCTGGGTCTGCAGCGGGCGGACGATCTCGGCGGGGCCATGCGGCTGGGCTATGTGCCGGACCAGTTCGGCCACGTGGGCCAGCTTCCCCAGATCTTCGCGGGCTTCGGCTTCGACGCTGCGGTGCTCTGGCGCGGCGTGGGCGCCGACATAGACGAGACTCTCTTCGAGTGGGAGGCGCCGGACGGCACCCGGCTCTTCACCGTGTACCTGGTGCGCAGCTACAGCAACGCCGGCCACCTCCCCACTTCGAAGCGCGCCCTTGCCCGACGGCTGCGCGAGGAGGCGGCCCACCTGGGGCGGCACTCGCGAATTCCAACGCTGCTGCTCATGAACGGCACCGATCACGCCGAGCCCGACCCGGCGCTGGCCGGCGCGCTCGGGGCGGCGCTGGCCGGCGAAGGCGGGATCTCGGCGGAGATCGGCACCCTGCCGGCGTTCGTGTTCCGGGCCCGGGGCGAGGCTCCGGCGGACCTGCAGCGCCACACGGGAGAGTTCCGATCGGGCCTGCGCTCGCCGCTGCTGCCGGGCTGCGCCTCGACGCGCATGCCTCAGAAGCGCCGGGACTTCGAGAACGATCGGCTGCTGACCCGCTACCTCGAGCCGCTGGCGGCGTGGTGGGGTGCCCTGGGCGGCGCCCCCGACCGGGAGCTGATCGCCTTCCTGTGGCGCATCGCGCTGGAGAACCACCCTCACGACTCTATCTGTGGCTGTTCCATCGACGCGGTGCACGAGCAGATGGAGACGCGCTTCCAGCGCGTGCGCGAGCTGGGCGGGGCGCACCTGGAGCGGGTGTTCTCGGAGCTCGCGCGCCACGTGGCCGTTCCGCCCGATGACGCCGGCGCCGCGCTGGTCATCTGGAATCCGGCGGGGGAGGGGCCGACTCCCGTCGAAGCCACCGTCGAGGTGGACGGGACCGGTCCCTGGACCGTGACGGACGGGGCGGGGCGGCGTCTGCCCGCCGACGTCCGCATCGTCGAGCCCGAAACGGATCTCATGGTGCTGCCGCTGCCCGCGCGCGTGGCGCGCATGTTTGCGGACCGGGAGTTCCCGGACATGTTCGGGTCCTGGGTCCAGGACCTGACCTGGCAGCGGGAGGGCGACTGCCTGCGCGTGCAGCTTCACTGCGGTCGGGGCGAGCGTCTGGACGGGGACCTGGCGGAGAAGCGGGAAGCGCTGCGCGAGCTTCTCGAGACCACTGACGCCGAGACGGTCGAGCTCGCCGCCCGGCGGCGCGCCCTGGCGCGGGTCCGCTGCGTCGCCGAGCTCCCCGCCCGCGGCCTTCGCGTGATTCGCGTGTGCGCGGCGAAGGGTCGCGCGGCTCCCGGCCCGCTTCGTCGGGAGCGACTCCCTCGCACGGGGCGAGCCACGGATGGAAGCGGCCCCCGAGGCTGGGCGATCGAGAACGAATTCTGGCGGGTCGAGGTGGATGCGTCGGGCCGGGTTGCCTGGCGCCACCGGGCCGACGGCGCGGAGCAGTGCGCCGGCGACGCCCTTCGCCTGGTCTCCGAGGGAGACCGGGGAGACGAGTACAACTTCGATTCCGTCCAGGGCGGCGCGGACGTCGATCGCCCCGACCGGATGCGCGTCAGCGCCGACCCGCTGCGGGTCGGGGCGCCGTGCGTGACCGTCCGGATCCGGGCGCAGTACCGCGTGCCGGCGGGGCTCGCGCCGGATCGCGCGAGTCGCGCCGAGCGCACGGTGAGGATCCCGACCGAGATCGAGCTGCGGCTCTGGGCCGGCGTCGACCGGCTGGACGTCGGCGTCGAGCTCGAGAATACCGCCCGCGACCACCGCCTCCGGCTGCTGCTGCGCGCGCCCTTCACGGCACGGCGCTTGGAGGTCGAGTCCGCCTTCGAGGTGGCGGAGCGGCCGATCGCGCCCGCAGGGCCCGGCCCCGGCGAGCGCACTCCCGCCGAGCGGCCGATCGGCGCCACGCCGCAGCGCACCTTCGCCAGCATCGACGACGGCGAGGTGGCCGTCACCGTTGCCAACCGCGGACTCGCCGAGGTGGAGGCCGTCCCCCAAGAGGATGGGACCACCTGCCTCGCGCTGACCCTGCTCCGCGCGGTGGGCTGGCTCTCGCGGGACGACCTGGTGCTGCGCCCTGCACATGCCGGGCCGCCCCTGGAGACCCCCGGCGCGCAGGTCCCGGGACCGCACCGCGCCGAGCTTTCACTGCACGTCCACGGCGCCGGGGCGGAGGGGCGCACCGCCTCCGCGCACCGCTTCGCGTATCCCCCCATCTCCATCCAGAGAGGACTCGGGGTGCCCGCGCCGTCCCTGAAGGACGCCGACCGGCTGCTCGAGGTCGATGACCCCGAGGTGGTGGTCTCGGCGATCGAGCCGCGGCCAGACGGCGGGAGCCTGGTCCGCGTCTACAACGCCTCGGGGACCGCCCGCCGAGTGCGCATGAAATGGCACGGTCCGGGCGCGTCGGCTCTCGCGGCCGTCAACCTGGCCGAGCAGCGCGATTCCGGAGTCCGGCTGGAGGCAACGGGCACCAGCGCGATCCTGTCCCTCCGGCCCTGGCAGATCGCCTCCATCCGTGTGAGCTAGAGGCGCGAGCTAGCGCCCCGCGCGATTCTCCAATCAGAGCCTAAAGAAGCCCCGGCCCCTGCCGATCAGTTGCCTACGCACATCCGGTGGGGGCAGAGAGGTGGGTCGAACCAGGCTGCGCGGGATCGAGCTGGCGGGGATTCGCGTTGCGGTCGAGGTTCCGCCCAACTCGTCCTGGGACTGGGCGGACACGCCCCATCACCGCTTCGAGTGCTCGCCCCTGGACCCCGATCTCTATATCGGCGTGCGACGCGGCGTCCCCGACCTGCCCCGCACCGACTTCGTGGTCTACGCCTGCGACGGCTCGACCTTCGAGGTGGGCCGGCACGGCACCGACTGGGTTGTCGTCATCCACGGCCCCGGGCACAGCGAGCGGATCGCGCGCTTCGACGCGTCGTTCCGCGAGGGTGAGGTCTGGATACGACCCGACGCCGCGGAGTCGCTCGCCCATCCCCTGGTGCATCCCCTCGATGAGATCATCGTGCTGCACCGCATCGCCCGGGAGGGCGGGCTCATGTTGCGCGGATCCGCCGTGCTGCGCGAGGGACGCGCGCTGGTCTTCGTGGGCGATACCGAGCGCAGCGAGGACCGCGCCCCGATTTCCGGCTGGCGCCAGATCGGCGCGCCCTCGTTGAGCGGCGGCCGGGTGGTGCTGCGCGTCCAGGGGCGCGACGTCTGGCTGTTCGGCGCACCGTGGCAAAGTGACGCCGCCTTCGCGCTGCCGATCCGGGCCCGACTCGATGCGGTCCACTCGATCCGCGAGTCGCCCGCCGTGTGCGCCGAGCGTCTCTACGCCGACGCGGCCACCTCCGAGCTGCTCGCGCACGTGTTCGCGCCGGTCCACGATCCGGACGGTGCCGCCCGGCTGCACGGGGTGGCCGAGCGGGTGGCGGAGCGGGTCCCGGTGGTGAGCCTGGGCTTGCCCGAAGAGCAGCGTGTCGTTCCGTTCACATGGGGTCAGCGGCACGCGGCACTGGCTTTCGCTCCGCCCTTCCTCACCTGATCGACCAGCCCCCGAGGGGCCGCGTCGGCCGATCGTTCAAGGGACACAAATTTCCGTCCCCCTGCGGCCGATCGGGTCCCCATGACGCTCCGCGAGGCGTAGACTGGTCGTGGGGCCAAGCTGCGCTGCGCGGAGCTGGAGGGGCCAATGAAGCCGCTCATCGAAGCGATCGTGAAGTCACTCGTTGACCTGCCGGATGAAGTTCAGATCAAGGAAGTAATCGGAGAGCACGCACACGTACTCGAGCTGCGTGTGGCCAAGGAAGACCTGGGAAAGGTGATCGGGAAGGGTGGGGCGCATGCCTCGGCGATTCGGACCCTGATGGCCGCGGCCAGCGGCAAGGAGAAGAAGCGCTACATCCTCGAGATCATCGAGTATTGATCCAGGACCGCTCCCGTCGACCGAACTGACACCGGGCACGGCACACGTGATCCGAGCCGGCGCCGAGTGGTCCCGCCACTCGGCAGCGGGGGATCCCGCCTTCGCCTGGCCCAGCCGCGGTCCGGATTCGGGTAAGATCCTCTGCGCCAGGGCGGAAGCGGAGGAGAGACCCATGCCGAGTCAGCCCCCCCAGATCGTGGCCCCCTTCACCCTCGGAGCGCAGATCGAAGCCCGCGCCCAGCATTCGGACATCGCCGATCGCATCCTGTTGCGCCAGGGCTCCCGCAGCTGGAGCTACCGACGTTACCGGGACGAGTGCGTCCGCACCGCCCACTTCCTGCTGAGGCGCCTCGGCCCGCTCGGCGAGGCGCGCCCGGGCCACGTGGCAATGATCCTCGAGAACCACTTCGAGCTACTTTCGCTGTACGGCGCCTGCGGCTACGCCGGGCTCACCTTGTTCGGCGTCAACACCGGACTGCGCGGCGACACGCTGGCGGGCCTGCTGAACCAGTCCCGCGCGCGGCTGCTGGTGGTGGATGAGCGCTTTCTCGACCGCGTCCGGGAGGTGCAGGGGTCCCTCGAGCACATCTCCCCCGAGAACATCCTGGTGGTGCCGACGGCGGGAGAGGTGGAGCTCGGCGAGTCGCAGCTGTTCGACGAGTGCGTTACGCGGGAGGTGGCCAAATCCGGCGAGAACCTCGACCCGCCCGACGTGGAGGTCACCCCCGAGACGAACCTGATGGTGATCTACACCTCCGGGACCACGGGCCTGCCCAAGGGCATCAACAACAATCACTTCAAGCTGCTGGCGATCGGCATGACGGTGGCCGGGCGCCTGGACCTCGGCCCGGACGACTGCGGCTACGCCTGCATGCCGCTCTACCACTCGAACGCGCTGTTCCTGGGCTTCCAGCCCTCGTTCCACGTGGGCGGCGGGCTGGCGCTGCGCGAGCGCTTCAGCGCCAGCAACTTCGTGCCCGACGTCCTCCGCTACGGCGTGACCTTCTGGAACTACGTGGGCGAGCCGCTCCACTACATCCTCGGGGCGATCGAGCGCCAGTACGAAGGCGACGAGGAGCGCATCGTGAGGGAGGTCACCCAGCACCCGGACAACCGCTTCCGCTACGCCCTTGGCAACGGCGCCTCACAGCCGGATATCGACCGCCTGATGCGCTGGCTCGGGCTGGAGGACATCTTCGAGCTGTACGGCTCGACCGAGGCCGCGATCAGCACCTTCCGCACCAAGAACGACCCGCGCGGGAGCGTCGGGGAGATCACCGACTCGTCGGTGAAGATCCTGACCGAGTCCGGGCAGGAGTGCCCGCCGGCCGTGCTCGACCCCGATGGCAAGATCACCAACTACAGCGAGGCGGTTGGCGAGATCTGCCGGGTCGCGCCGGACACCTCGCTCTTCCAGGGCTACTTCGATGACCCCGGCGCGAACGACAGCAAGTACCGGGAAGGTGTGTACCACTCGGGCGACCTGGGACACGTGCTGGACGTGGACGGGAAGCGTTACCTCTATTTCGACGGCCGGACCGATGACTGGATCCGCAAGGACGGCGAGAATTTCTCCGCCGCCCAGGTGGCGCGCCTGCTCTCGGAGCACCCGGACGTCGTTCTGGCAGCCGCCTACGGAGCGCCCTGCGCGGTGTCCGACGAGCTCGTGATGGCGGCGCTCAAGCTGCGTCCCAGCGCCGAGTTCGATCCGAACGCCTACTTCGACTTCTGCGAGAAGCAGGTCCGCGACGGCGGGATGGATCGCAAGTGGTTCCCCGACTTCATCCGTGTGGTAGACGACTTCGAGTACACCCAGACCCAGAAGGTGCTGGTACGTCACCTGAAGCGCGACCATTTCAATCGCAGCCGCCTGCCGGACGCTCTCCTCTACTGGCGGACCCGCGGCGACGAGTCGTTCAAGCTCTTCACGTCCGACGACTTCGAGACCCTGCACGGGGAGTTCGCGGCCGCCGAGCGGGATCACCTGCTGGGTTGAGGAGCGCGCGCCCGCTTCGTTCGCCGTAGGCTCCCTGCGCGCCGCTTGCCGCTTCTCTGCGTCCGTCCGTGCGATGCGGGGGAAAAACCTCTACATGGCGAAGAGCGATGGTCCGATTGGCAAGGGGATGGGAGAACCCCCCAGCCAGGAGAGCCTCGAGTCGGCGGCCGTCCGGCGCCACATGGAGGGGGGGATCGCCCTCCTCGAGCAGGGCGACGCCAATCGGGCCCTCGAGCACTTCCAGAGCGTGCACGACAATGACCCGGGGCACGCGCGTTCGCGCTCCTACTACGGGCTGTGTCTCTCGCTGGCCGAGCAGCGCTTCGAGAAGTCGGTGGAGCTGTGCCGCTCGGCGGTCAAGCAGGAGTTCTTCAACCCGGAGCTGTACCTCAACCTGGCGCGGGTTCACCTGAGCTTCGGGTTCAAGGCAGAGGGGATCCGCTACCTGCGCCGGGGGCAGATGATCGACCCAGCCAACGGCGCCATCCAGCGCGAGCTCCGCGACCTCGGCTGCCGGCAGCGCCAGGTCCTCGGCTTCCTGCCCCGGCACCATCTACTGAATCGTCTCCTCGGTCGGGCTCGCATCCGCGTCCCAGCCCTCTGAACACCGGGGAGCAGGGAGGCGAAGCCGAATGAAGCGGGCGCCCGCAAGGAAGCCGCAGGCGAGCGAAGTTCAGGGGGATGGGCTATCTGTCCCGGCCCTTTCGATCGGGCGAGGTCTGGTTTGGGCAGCGTGATCAAGAAGCGCCGCAAGAAGATGCGGAAGCACAAGAAGCGGAAGCTCCTGCGCCGCGCCCGACACAAGCGGAAGCGCTGAACCGCCGTTTGATCTCCGACGGCCCGGCAGCGCGCCGACCTTCTCCCCAGCGTTGAAATCACCTGAGCGAACGCACGTCTGCGGGTTCGCAGCGGGTCGTGCACACGGTGCGTATTCGCGCGCCCGGCTCATCTCATGCGCCCGGTTTTCGGCTCATGGGCCGCAATTTCAACATCCATCACATTGTTTTTTTTGGCCTTTTCCCTTGACGATCGCTGAAAACCGGTGTTAGCGTCAGCCGCAACAATGGCTCTAGTGCCGCGGTTTGCGGAGAGAAGGTGCGGAGTTTGCCTTCAAGTCGCAGCTTTCAGACACCGATAGAGGCTGGGAACCGGTCGACCTCGTGTGTTCTGATTGCAGAGACCGAGACGCCTGAGTTCATGAAAGGGGGGTGACCCACAGATGGCAGCTCGAAGAAAGAAGAAGGCCACCAAGAAGAAGGCCACGCGGAAGAAGGCCACACGGAAGAAGGCCCGCCGCAAGAAGGCCACAAAGAAGAAGGCCCGCCGCAAGAAGGCCACGAAGAAGAAGGCGCGCCGCCGGAAGAAGGCTGTAGCGAAGAAGAAGCCGCGCCGCCGCAAGAAGAAGGCCACCAAGAAGAAGGCCCGCCGCAAGAAGGCCACAAGGAAGAAGGCCCGCCGCCGGAAGAAGTAGCTCTTCGAACGGAGGGTCTTCCTCAGGGAAGGCCGTTGGACCCCGGCCGGCACCCGCCGGCCGGGGTTTCCTTCTTCAGGGCCCTGTTCTAGCCTCCGGCCCGCTCACCCGCCTCACCCGAAGTCCCAGCCAGGAGACCCGCCATGGCCCGAATCACCATCGAGGACTGCATCGAGAAGGTTCCGAACCGGTTCCACCTGGTGCAGATGTCGGCGATCCGCTCGAAGCAGCTGAAGAAGGGGGCCACGCCGCTCGTCCAGAACGACGAGAACAAGGAAGTGGTGATGTCCCTGCGGGAGATCGCGGCGGGTTTCGTGAAGCCCGACTACCCGAAAGAGTCCGAGGAGGAGTAGCCCCCGGGGGCTCGCGGGCTAGAGGGTCTTGACCGGGAGCCGGAAGGTGACGGTCGTGCCCCTGCCAGGCTCGCTCGAGACGCTGATCTCGCCGTCCAGCAGCACGAGCAGATCCCGCACCAGCGCCAGCCCCAGCCCTGCGCCCCGGTAGCGGGTGGACGCCGGCTCGTCCACCTGGAAGAACTCGTCGAATATCAGCTGCTGGTCGTCCGGGCAGATGCCGATGCCCGTGTCGCGAACCGCGCACTCCAGCACTCCCGCGTGGACCCGGGCCGAGATCGTGATCGTGCCCTTGTCGGTGAACTTGGCGGCGTTGTCCAGGAGCAGGAACAGGATCTGGTTGACCTTGGCGAGGTCGGCGCGGATCTTCGGGAGCCCGGGCTCGAACTTCTTCTCGACCGTCACCGGCTTGCCGTCCAGGGTCTCCTGAACGCTGAAGATCGCCTCCTCGGCCACCTCGGCGAAGTTCACCTCCTGGAGCTCCACCGGCAGCTCGTTCTGCTTGATGCGCCAGAGGTCCAGGATGTTCTGGAGGGTTCGCTGAAAGGC
>JAPUKG010000240.1 GCA_027295775.1 Pseudomonadota bacterium | reverse complement strand
CACGTAGCGAACCTCGCCCGCGTAGGCGGTGCGGTACACGCTCGGGTCGCGGGAGCCGTTCAGCACCTGGTAGCTCGGAATCTGCCCCAGACCGCTGATGTCCGTGCCCAGGGGAACCGGGTGATCTGGCGCCGCGACCGGTGGGCGCGGAGTGGCGGCCTGCGCTGTACTCGGCGCCCGCCTGCTCTTCTGCCTGTTTACGGCGCGTCAGGAGGCCGCCTGGTGGGTGTGGGCGGCGGCCTCCTTTTTGCCCGTCTCCCAGCTCTTCCCGTTCGTCTTCCCCATGGCGGACCGCTACCTCTACTTCATTGCGCCCGGACTCGTCGGGGCCGCGCTGCTGCTGGGAAGCGAGCTGTGGACGCGCCTCGGCCCGGCTCAGGCCCGTGCCGCGGGCCGCGCGCTGACCGTCGCCGCCGCCCTCGTCGTTGCGGTCTTCGCCTGGCAGAGCCATGCCCGCTCGCACCTGTGGACATCGGAGTCGCTGCTGATCGTCGACGGCGTGCGCCACTATCCAGAGGGCGCGCTCGCCCACTACGGCCGCGCTCGCCAGGCTGCGCTGCGGCGGGACTGGGATGCCGCGGTTGCCTCGCTGCGCGTGGCGACCGCTCGCGGCCATCGGGGCCTGGCGCACCTGTTGACGGACGCGGCGTTCTCCAGCCAGCTCGGTCGGCCCGAGATGCGGTCCTTCGTGCGCGAGCTGGCGGGCCGGCAGATCGAGCAGATCCGCAGCGGCGGTCGACTCACCGTGCCGAGCCTGCTGCGACTGGCCCAGTTCCACATGATCCGGGAGGAGTACGACCAGGCGACCGCGGTGCTGGAGGAGATCATTGTCGGGGGCGGGCCCTACGAGCGGAACGCACGTGATCTGCTGGCAGAACTGACACGCGGAGCGGCCAGGTGATCGAGCTCGAGATCGACTCCCTACTCGCCTCGCGCGGGCTCGCCCACGCGCCGCGCGTGCTCGGAGAGGAGCCGGGCCAGCAGCGGGGAGTTGGCGGCGGTGACGTCGTGTCCCATGCCCGTGACGAGCTCGAGCCGCGCACCGCGGATCCGGCGGGCCGTGTCCTCGCCGCAGGCGGGCGGGATCAGCACGTCCTCGGCGCCGTGGATCACCAGCGTCGGCACGCGGATCGACGCCAGGAGCTCGACCCGGCTGCCGCTGGCGAGGATCGCGGCCATCTGGCGGGCCACGCCTTCCGGACAGTAGCCGCGGTCGTAGCCCCCCTCGGCGTATCGGCGGGCCTCGCTCTCGGTCATCGGATAGGCGGGACTCTCGATCACCCGCTGGGTCTCCATGTGGTGGGCGATCACGCACTCGCGGTTCGACGGATCCTCGGGCTGCGACACCAGGGCGGTCATCGCCTCGGGCGTCGGACCCGGCAGATTCGGCGCGCCCGAGCTCGACATGATCGAGGTGAGACTCCAGCAGCGATCCGGAGCTCGCGCCGCGGTCACCTGGGCGATCATGCCGCCCATGGAGATGCCGGCCACGTGGGCCCGCTCGATGCCCAGGGCGTCCAGCACACCGACGGTGTCCGCCGCCATGTCGTCGACCCGGTAGGGCGCCGGCGGCGCTTCGCCGGTGGCCGTCGCCTTGAACAGGCTCTCGACATCCGGGGCGCCGAAGGCCTCGAACTTCTCCGACAGACCCGCATCCCGGTTGTCGAAGACGACCACCCGGAGCCCGGCCGCCACCAGTGCATCCAGGAACGCCTCCGGCCAATGGGTGAGCTGGGTGGCGAGTCCGCGGATCAGCAGGAGGGCAGGGTGGTCCCGGTCGCCCCGTTCCTCGATCTCGATGCGGATTCCGTTCACGCGATGGCTGGCCATGACAGGCTCCTCCGGAAGCACGGGCGGGAACAGACGCAGTCCGACGGCGACGGCCGCCCGGCGCGGGCCGGCGCTAGGTGGCGGGCTCGTCGCCCTGGCCGAACAGACCCTCGTACTTGGTGATCACCAGGTCACCCAGCACCGAGCACTGGCAGGCGAGGCGCAGTCCCTTCTCGCGGTCGTGGGGCGGGAAGCCGAGTCGCAATCGCTCGATCTGGGTGGGCTCGTTCACGGGCCCTTCGATCTTGACGGCGCAGGTCCCGCACGTTCCCAGGCCCCGGCAGTGGAGGGCGCGGGCCGCGCCGTTGTAGAGCGGCAGCCGGGCGCGCAGCAGCACCAGCCGGAGATTCGCTCCTTGGGGACACGGCACGGACTGACCGGCGAACTGGACGGTGGGCACTGGGTTGCTCCTCTGCAGCTAGGATAACGTCTCCGCGTGCAGGACGGCGTCGTGGCGATCGTGCGCGATCGGGATCGGTTCCTGGTGATCGAACGCGCCGCGGGTGTGCCCTTCCCGGGCTTCTGGGGCCCCCTCAGCGGGAAGGTGGAGCCGGGCGAGTCCCTCGAGGACGCGGTGATTCGCGAGGTTCGGGAGGAGGTCGGGCTGCTCGTGGTGCCCGGGGCCCGGGTCTGGCAGTGCGCGAGCCAGGACGGCCAGTTCCAGCTCCATTGGTGGCTCGCGCAACCGGTGGCGGGCGAGCTCCGCCCCGACCCGCGCGAGGTCGCGGCGGTCCGCTGGATCCGCGCCGACGAGTTCGCGTCCCTGGCGCCGGTCTTCACCCCCGACCGGACCTTCTTTGCGCAGATCCTTCCGGCGCTGTGACGGGCTCCGCGCGGGCCGCGAAAGCGCCATTCAAGCTGCTTGGCTGGACTCCACAGCCGGGCCCTGCACCGGTGCGGCACGGACCGGGGCCGGTGAAGGGATCAGTGTGTCGCGCCGGATGTCGAGCACGCCCAGCTTCTCCAACAAGCGGCAGAGCCCGTAGCCCAGGTCCACCTCCCACCACTGATAGGAGAACTTCGCGGACGTCGCGTAGCGGTGGTGGTTGTTCTGGTATCCCTCGCCCATCACCAGCCAGGCGGCCCACGCGTTGTTCCGCGAGTCGTCCGGGGTCTCGAAGTTCCGGCCGCCGATGGCGTGGCCCAGTGAGTTGACGATCCAGCCCTCGATGGGGTGGCTCATGATCCCGACGTAGTAGGCGGCGGCCAGGGCCCACATGCCGGTGGGCAGGGCAATCGCCAGCGAGATCACCAGGTGTGCCAGGTAGGGCAGGTACCAGAGGCGCTTGCGGTTGAGCCAATTGATCGGGAAATCGAGGTCCTCTACGTGGCGCGTGAACTCGCGC
>JAPUKG010000024.1 GCA_027295775.1 Pseudomonadota bacterium | reverse complement strand
CGCGCGATCGATCCGAAGGGCCGCCGCGTGCTCACCTCGTCCGGTCCGATCGAGTTCGACTACCTGATCCTGGCGAGCGGCGCCCGGGACGCGTACTTCGGGAACGACCGCTGGGAGGCGCACGCTCCGGGTCTCAAATCCCTGGAGCAGGCCACCGAGATCCGGCGCCGCGTGCTCACGGCGTACGAGCGGGCCGAGACCGAGACCGACCCGGTCCGCCAGAAGGCGCTCCTCAGCTTCGTCGTGATCGGTGGCGGGCCCACTGGCGTCGAGCTGGCCGGGGCCCTCGGCGAGATGAGCCGCTTCACCCTGGTCCGCGACTTCCGCAACATCGATCCCACCCTGGCCCGGGTGATCCTGATCGAGGCGGGACCGCGCATCCTGCCGGCCTTCTCGGAGAAGCTCGCGCGCCGCGCCACCCGCGACCTCGAGCGGCTGGGCGTCCAGGTCTGGACGTCGAGCATGGTCACCGAGATCGACGCCGACGGCGTGGAGATCGGAAGGGAGCGGGTGGAGGCGGCGACGGCGCTCTGGGCGGCGGGCGTGCGCGCTTCATTCCTGGGCGAGAGCCTGGGCCGGCCGCTCGACGGGCAGGGGCGCGTGCCGGTCGAGGCCGACCTGAGCCTCGCGGGCCACCCCGAGATCTTCGTCACGGGGGACCTCGCTCGGGTGGCCGGCGCCGACGGCGAGCCGCTGCCGGGACTCGCGCCGGTGGCGCTCCAGCAGGGCACGTTCGCAGCCCGCGCGATCCTCCGCGACCTCGCGAAGAAGCCGCGCGGCTCGTTCCGCTACCGGGACAGGGGCAGCGCCGCCACGATCGGACGCAGCCGCGCGGTGGTTGCGGTCCGCGGCCTGGAGTTCGCGGGCTTCACTGCCTGGGTCGTCTGGCTCGCCATCCACATCTACTACCTGGTGGGCTTCAAGAACCGGCTCTTCGTCGTGCTCCAGTGGGCCTGGTCCTACCTCTCCTTCCGGCGGGGCGCGCGTCTGATCGTCGATCGGGAGCGCGTCGGCCCCGACTGAGGTGGGTGCGACCTTTTTCCCCTCGCCCTCCGCGCGGGACCTGTGCCATCATGGACGCCGCACTGCGTCATGGAGCCCTTTGCGACGCGCAGGTCCCGCTCCAAGCAGTGGAAATAAGAGAGGATTTGTCTGTCGCAGGGATCGCCGTCACGAATCGCGGCGCCGTGCGTACTCACGGTCGAGAGAATCACCTCCAATAGACAGAAAGAACCGATGGCGAGGACGAACGAGAAGCTCAATCGATGGGTCGATGAGATGGCGATCCTGTGCCAGCCCGATCGCGTTCACTGGTGCGACGGGTCGGAGACCGAGTTTCAGTCCCTCGTCGACGAGATGATCGCCGCGGGCACCGCCACGAAGCTCGACGAGCGCGCGCGGCCCGGCAGCTATCTCGTTCGCTCGGACCCGGCCGACGTGGCCCGGGTCGAGGACCGCACCTTCATCTGCTGTGCGAGGGAGGAGGATGCGGGCCCGACCAACAACTGGCGCGACCCGGCGGAGATGCGCGAGGTCCTGACCGGGCTCTTCCGTGGCTGCATGAAGGGCCGCACCCTCTACGTGATCCCCTTCAGCATGGGCCCGATCGGCTCGCACATCGCGCAGATCGGCGTCGAGATCACCGACTCGCCGTACGTGGCTGTCAGCATGCGCACCATGACCCGGGTGGGGAGCGCCGTGCTCGACACCCTCGGCCCGGATGGCGACTTCGTGCCGTGCCTGCACTCGGTCGGGGCGCCCCTCGCCCCCGGCGAGGCCGACGTACCCTGGCCCTGCAACGCCGAGAACAAGTACATCGTTCACTTCCCCGAGACTCGCGAGATCTGGAGCTTTGGCTCGGGTTACGGCGGCAACGCCCTGCTCGGCAAGAAGTGCTTCGCCCTGCGCATTGCGTCGACCATGGCGCGCGACGAAGGCTGGCTGGCCGAGCACATGCTGATCCTGAAGCTCACCTCGCCCAAGGGTGCCGTGCACTATGTCTGCGCCGCATTCCCCAGCGCGTGTGGCAAGACCAACCTGGCCATGGTGGAACCCACGGTCCCGGGCTGGAAGGTGGAGACCATCGGCGACGACATTGCCTGGATGAAGTTCGGCGACGACGGGCGTCTCTACGCCATCAACCCCGAGGCGGGCTTCTTCGGCGTGGCGCCGGGCACGAACACCGAGACCAATCCCAATGCCATGGCCACGCTCCGTGCCAACTGCTTCTTCACCAACGTGGCGGCGACGCCCGACGGCGACGTCTGGTGGGAGGAGATGACCCCCGAGCCGCCGCCCCGCCTCACCGACTGGAAGGGACGCGACTGGACCCCGGACAGCGGGGAGACAGCGGCGCATCCGAACGCCCGCTTCACCGCGCCAGCCGGCCAGTGCCCGTGCATTGCGCCCGAGTGGGAGGATCCCGCCGGCGTACCTGTCAGCGCCATCCTGTTCGGCGGCCGCCGAGCCACGGTGGTGCCGCTGGTGCGCGAGGCGCGCGACTGGGTGCAAGGCACCTTCATGGGCTCGGTGGTCAGCAGCGAGAAGACCGCGGCGGCCGAGGGCAAGGTGGGCGAGCTGCGTCACGACCCGATGGCCATGCTGCCCTTCTGCGGTTACAACATGGGCGACTACTGGGGCCACTGGCTCGAGATCGGCCGGCGCCCCGGCGCGCGGCTGCCCCGCGTCTTCCACGTGAACTGGTTCCGCAAGAGTCCCGAGGGCGAGTTCCTGTGGCCCGGCTTCGGCGAGAACAGCCGCGTCCTCAAGTGGGTGTTCGAGCGCTGCGAGGGAACCGCGAAGGCCACCGAGACCCCCGTCGGCTTCGTTCCGGCGCCCGATGCGCTCGACGTGTCGGGCCTCGACGTGTCCGACGAGGATCTGGCCCAGCTGCTGTCGGTAGACGTGGACGGCTGGCTCGAGGAGATCCCCAAGCTCCGCGACCACTACGCGAAGTTCGGCGACCACCTGCCGCAGGAGCTCGCCGACGAGCTCGACGCCCTCGAGGAGCGCCTCAAGGCCGCTCGCTAGCGGCTCGCCCGCTGGGCTAGGGCTAGGAAGTGGGCAGCTCATCCACCGGCTGGCCTTCTTCGAGCCAGCCCTTGATGCCGGCGGGGAGCACTGCGACGGCGCTGTATCCGGCGGCCACCGCCTTGCGCGCGGCGGTGGGGGCGGCCGAGCACATCTCGCTCGCGCAGTAGAAGATCAGCTGGCTTGCCTTGTCGGTGGGCAGCTCGGACCACAGGTAGTCCCTGTAGCTCGAGAGCAGGACGGCACCGGGGATGATGCCCCGCTTCGCCCGAGTGTCGTCGTTGTTTGCGTCGAGCACCGTCAGCGCGACGCCCTGGACGAGCATCGCCGCCAGCTCCGAGACCGTGAAGCTGGCGAGGTCGCTGTGGTCTGCCTTGCAGCCGGCGAAGAAGAGGGGAACCAGGGCCGCGACGGCAATGGCCCGTCGGATGTACTGGATGTGCCGGACGTGTCGGATCGGGCTCGACATGTATCCTCCCTTCGAGGGCGCGACGCGGATTCTAGCCCAGCGCCGGGACGGGGGCTCCGGGACGGTGAAGAAGATCGCGCTGGCCGCCTTCTCCCTGATCGGGGTCGGGGTCGCGGTGGAGCTCGCCCTGCGCCTCTTCTGGCCCGTCGAATACATGGGCTTCGGCGACGCTCCCGACTGGGCCCAGGCGGAGTCGGCGCTGCATCGGGCGTCGGAGGTCCCCGGCCTCGACTACGAGCTCTCGCCCAGCCGGGAGATCCTGCACCGCGGCGCCCTGATCCGCACCAACTCCACCGGCCTCCGCGACGACGAGTCCCGGCCGCCGGGCGACGATTCGGTGCGGCGGATCGCCGTACTCGGCGACTCGTTCACCTTCGGCTTCGGGGTGAGCGGGGACCAGGTCTACGCGAACGTGCTGGAGCGGATGCTCGCGGAATCCCGTCCCGCGGCGAAGCGGCCCATCGAGGTGTTGAACTTCGGGGTCGGGGCGTACTCGACGCGGGACGAGGCGGTGGTGCTGGAGCAGAAGGCGCTCGCGTTCGCTCCCGACCTGGTCGTCGTGGGCTACGCGCTGAACGATCCGGAGATCGATCCGGTCCAGCCGCTGCACCGCGTCTACCACGCCCCCGGGTGGTGGCAGCACTCGCACCTCCTGCGTTGGATCGCGAGTGCGGTGCAGCAGTCGCAGATCCGCAGCCGCGGCGAC
>JAPUKG010000239.1 GCA_027295775.1 Pseudomonadota bacterium | reverse complement strand
GGCGGGAACCAGTCGATGTGGCAGCACGCGTCGTGGGAGAGCACGATGCGCTCGGCCCAGCCGGCGGCGCACAGCTTCACGATGGTACCCACCCGCTTCTCGGTGGGCAGGATCATCTCCAGGCCGAAGCGGTCCATGCCGATCGAGCTGCCCCGCCTGAGGATGCGCTCCAGGTAGGAGAGGTCTTCAGTGTCGCCGCAGTGCCCGATCACCACCCGCGAAAGGTCGACTCCCTCCTCCTCGAAGACGTCCTGCTGGTCCGGGCCGGTCTCGTGAGCCACCGCCGTGTGGGTGGAGATGGGCACGCCGGTCGCGCGGTGGAGCCGCGCCGCCACCTGAAGGGTCTTCTTGTTGGTGGCCGTCACACCGGGCTCGTCGGTGGCGGCCTTGATGATGCCGGCCTTGCTGTCGGTCCCCTGGATCCCCTTCTCGATGTCCTTCACCAGGAACTCGACCAGCCGGTCCGCCTCCCAGCCCTGGAGCCAGAGCTCGTCGTTCCAGTACAGGCCGGTGGCGGCGATCATCTGCATCTCCGCGGCCTCGGCCACCTCGCGGATCACGTGGATGTCGCGGCCCAGGTTGATCGGCGTCAGATCGACGATCGTGCCGATCCCGCGCTCCTTCGCAGACCTCACCTCTGCGACCGCGACGCGCTTGTGCGCCTCGATGTCGATCCAGCCGTCGAGACACATGCGCGGCGTCCAGTTGCACACGAGGATGTGCTCGTGCATGAGGGTGAAGCCCAGGTCCTCGGTGTCGATGGGACCGAGCACGCCGTTGATCTTGGCCATGGGAATCTCCCGCCCCTATTGGGGACCCTCCCCATCGGGAGGCCAGGAGGCCACCCCGTCTTCGAGGGGAATCTCGATGCTGCGCGCCAGCTGGGACACCAGCCGCCAGACACCGATCGCCGTCACCAGCTCCACCCGCTCCACGTCTCCGCCGACGTGCGCCTCGCAGGCAGCCCAGGTCTCGGCGGAGAGAGTGCCGGTCTCGAGGGTCTCGTCCGTGGCCGCGAGCACGGCCCGCTCGGCCGGGCCGAAGCGGTCCGAGCGCCGCCAGTCCCGGAGCGCCAGCAGGTCCTCTGCGCTGCACCCGAAGCTCTCCTGGGCGATCCTCCAGTGCTGGGTCCACTCGTAGTCGGAGCCCGTGGCCCAGCCGATGCGCATGATCACCAGCTCGCGCAGGCGGTCGTCGAGCCGGCCCCGGAAGAGGAGCGCCAGCAGCAGGTCCGACAGCGCCTTCGCGGCGACGGGCTGGTGCAGCAGGACGCGAAAGACGTTGAGCTCCGCCAGCGCCTGGGGCAGCCCGACCTCCTCGGCCGCCACGCGCGCCTCCTCGGCCGAGAGGAGCGGCACCCGGGGAGGATTGCCGGACCCGCTCATGCGCCGAGCCCGTAGGCGTCGAGGACGTTCCGGCCCAGCAGCCGACTCCGCGCGGACTCGGGAAGCGCGGCCACCAGGCGATTCAGGTGCTCGATGTAGTCCGGCGGGTGGTCCGGGTGCGGGAAGTCCGAGGCCCAGAAGAAGCGGTCCTCGCCGACGACGGGAATCACGCCGGCAAGCGTCGTCTCGTCCGGGTCCGCCGAGATGTAGCACTGGCGACGGAAGTAGGTGCTGGGCTTCTCGGGCGAGTGCCCGCGCACCAGCATGCCCTGGGGCGAGGCATAGACCGCGTCCATGCGGTCGATCCAGTAACCGACCCAGCTGGCGCCGCTCTCGAGCACCACCACCTTGAGGTTCGGCAGCTTCTCGAAGACGCCGTACTGGAAGAACGAGGTGAACGCGTGGCGCACGGCGTCGCCAGCCGTCACGTTGATGAAGAACGAGAACCGATGGCTGGTCATGCGGCCGAAGCGCCCGGGCGCCGCCCAGATGGGCTCGAAGGCGGGGTGGATGCCCAGGGGAAGGCCGCGCTCCGCAGCCGCGGCGAAGACCCGATGGTGGTCCGGATGGCCGATCGACTTTCGGGTCCAGGTGAAGGGGGGTACCCAGCAGCCGATCACGCCGTCGTCGGCAGCGCGGTGCAGCTCCTTCTCGGCGGCCTCGGGATCGCCCAGCGAGAGCTGGGCGACCGGCAGCAAGCGGCCGCTCGAGTCCGAGCAGAAGTCGACGATCCAGCGGTTGTACGCCCGTATGTACGCCTGGGTCAGCTCCTCGTCTTCGCACTCGGCCACCCACAGGACGCTCAGGGTGGGGTACAGGATCACCCGCTCGAGGTTCTCGAGGTCCAGGCGCTGGATGCGCTCCGCCGCGTCCATCCCGCCGAGCGGACTGAAGTCGACGTAGTGGAGGCCCGTCTTCTCCTCCCGCTCGTAGACGATGCCGCCCACCCGGTCCATCCCGCCCAGCCCGGCCGGCATGCCGTTGCGCACCAGCTTCGAGGGCCGGCCGTCGATCTCGAGGTACTCCAGGCCGCGGTCGTCCACCGCAATCCGCAGGGCGCGGTCCCGGTACCGGGGCTCGAGATAGCGCTCCCACAGGTCCGGCGGCTCGAGGATGTGACCGTCGGCGTCGATGCCTCCCGACGCTTCGAGCCGGGGCAGCTCGTTCATGGCGTCTCCCGTTGGACTTGCCAGCGATCGATCGCCCGCATCACGACCTCGGGCGCCTCGACATGAAGCCAGTGTCCACAGCCGGGCACGACCTCGAGGGTCGCGCCGGGAATCTCGCGCTCGATGATGGCAGACGCCTTCGGCCCCATGGGATCTTTTTCGCCAACGAGGAGCCGCGTCGGGCAGGCGACGTCGCGGAGTCGCGGCGTCAGGGGATCGTCGTGGAGGCTCTTCAAGGTGCGGGTGACGTGAGCGATCCCCTGGGCGTCGCCCCGAACGGTCTTGCTCGATCCCTCACCGTAGATGGCCCGGGCGATGCC
>JAPUKG010000238.1 GCA_027295775.1 Pseudomonadota bacterium | reverse complement strand
CAGAACACCATCGCTGATGTCTGCCGCCGAGCCTCCGATCAGGCAGGTTCGCGTCACCAGCTGGACGCCGATGAACTGCTCGGTTGCTTCAAGCTAGTCCGGTCGCCGCCAGACACCCCGCAGCAGCGCCGCCTTCCAGTCGACCGAGTCGCTCCGGGCCCCGACTGCCGACGGCGCCCGGCTTCCACCCGGGACGACGGCGGCAGCGGCGGCCCGAGCGCCGTCACCGGCCCCCTTGTCTCCGAGGCCGAGGTCTACCAGGACCTCCTCGGCGAGCCCGCGCATCTGCCGGTGCACGGCCGTCCCCTTTGCGTGGTGCAGGATCGACTGGGGTCGGCCGCGCGCGGAGATCAGCGACTCCACCCGGGGGCTTCGCGCGAGGAAGGTGTGGTAGCGAGGCCAGCCGCGCCGCTCGATCTCCCCGGCCAGCAGGTGGAGGAGGTCCGAGCCTTCGAGCGTGCCGCGGCTGCGCCGGTCGACGAGGGTGAAGAGGATGCGCGCCTTGTCCGGATCGAGCTGGGCGCGCTCGAGCATTCGAAACAGCTTCCCGGCCTCGACGAGCGACGCGCGATCGGCGACCGGAACGATCACGCGATCGGCGGCGAACAGGGCGTTGGCGGTCAGCGCCTCCAGGTCGCTCTTGGTGTCGAGAATCACCACGCCCTCCCACTCGCTGCGATCGAGGATCCGCCTCAGTGTGCGCGGGTCCTCCGCGCGGCCCTTCAAGAGCGCCGTATCCGGCGGCGAGGGAACGAAGTGGACGCCGTACTGGCCGAGCTGGATCACCCGGGCCAGGGAGCGGCGCGCCCAGCCGTGCTTCAGGTTCTCGGTGCCCGGCTCCAACGGCGACAGCGCGAACATCCGATCGATCGTATTCTGATCGTCGAGGCCGACCACTAGCACCGGCAGGTCCTCGCGGAGGGCGCGCAGGTAGATCGCCAGGTTGGCGGCCACGGTCGTCTTTCCGACGCCGCCCTTGTTGGAGGAGATGGCCAGCACGCGCATGCGCGGCGCATCGAGGGGTCGCACGACAGCAAGAGTACCCATCGGGTAGCATCGCGGCCATGTCCGCCGTCGGGATCGTGCCCGCCCGTTTCGCATCCCGCCGCTTCCCCGGGAAGGCCCTGACTCTGATCGCGGGGCTCCCCATGCTGCAGCGCGTCTGGGAGGGAGCGCGTACAGCGAAGCAGCTGCGAGAGCTGATCGTCGCGACCGACGACGCCCGGATCGCCGCGGCCTGCGCCGAGTTCGGCGCGCCGGTGGTGATGACGTCGCCCGCGCACGCGACGGGAACCGACCGCGTCGCCGAAGCCGCGCGGGACCTGACCGACGAGATCGTCGTGAACGTCCAGGGCGACGAGCCTCTGATCGAGGGCTTTGTGATCGATGCCGTCGTGGAGGCGCTGCTGCAGGACCCGGACGCACCCATGTCGACGGTGGCCCACGCACCCGAGCCCGGCGCCGACGCCGACCCGAACCGGGTCTGCGTCGAGTGCGACGCGCACGGATTCGCTCTCTCGTTCTCGCGCGCTCCGGCCGTCTCGGGAGCCGGCGCCGCGGCTCGCTGGCAGCACGCCGGCCTGTACGCCTATCGCCGCTCCTTCCTCCGTCGATTCACCACGCTGGAGCCGACGGACGGCGAGCGCGCCGAGGGCCTCGAGCAGCTCCGCGCACTCGAACACGGCTACCCGATCCGGGTCGCCGTGGTCGAGGGCTGGGCGAGCGCGCCGGTGGACGTCCCCGAAGACGTGGCCCGGGTCGAAGAGCGCATCGCCAGTCGAGACCGGCATGGCGATCGACAGGTGGAGCGAAACAGGCGATGAGTGAGAAGCTGGACGCCGAGACGGTCCGCGAGTGGGGCCGGCGCTATTCGAACTGGGGACGCTGGGGCGATGACGACGAGCTGGGCACCCTCAACCTGATTACGCCGGAGCGGGTGCTGGCCGCTTGCGCACTACCGCGACGGGGGAAGATCATCTCCTGCGCCCTGCCCTTCGACCAGAACGGCCCCCAGTCCGGCTTCGCAGGGCGCCACAATCCGATCCACATCATGCTGGCGGACGGGGGCGACGCCCTGGCCGGTGCCCAGGACTTCCTGCCCGGGGGCTTCCGCTACGCCGACGACGCGGTGCACATGCCGCTCCAGTGCGGCACGCAGTGGGACGCCCTCGCCCACGTCTTCTACGACGAGAAGATGTACAACAACCGGGACATCCGGCTGGTCACCAGTACCGGCGCCCGCGCCAACAGCATCGACAAGATGAAGAACGGCGTCGTGGGCCGCGGCGTGCTGCTGGACCTGCCCCGCTTTCGCCGGGTCTCGTGGCTGGAGAACGGCACGCCCATTCTGCCCGACGAGCTCGATGCATGCGCGGAGTCCGAGGGCGTGGCGGTCGAGTCCGGCGACGTGGTGCTGGTGCGCACGGGCATGATGACCCGCTGTCTCGAGCAACGCTCCTGGGAGGGCTACTGCGGTGGGCACGCGCCTGGGCTCTCGATCCACTGCGCACGCTGGCTGTACGAGCGCGAGGTGGCGGCGGTGGCGACGGACACCTGGGGCCTGGAGGTGCTCCCCAACGAGACGCCGGACTGCTTCCAGCCCCTGCACATGATCTCGCTGCGCAACACCGGCGTGCTCTTCGGCGAGATCTTCCACCTGGACGACCTGGCGGAGGCCTGCGCCGAGGACGGGAACTACGCCTTCCTGTTCTCCGCCCCGCCGCTGCCGATCACCGGCGCCGTCGGCTCGCCGATCAACCCCCTGGCCATCAAGTAGACCGCGACCGACGCCGGGTGCACCCCTCTCTCGCACAACTCGCTCCCCTCTTCTTCCTGTCCGGGGCCGCCGCCCTCGTCGCGGAGGCCACCTGGCTGCGCTGGCTGCGCCTCTGGCTCGGCGCCACCGCGCCGGCCGCTTCGGCGACGCTGGTGGCCTTCTTCGCCGGTCAGGCTCTGGGGGCGCTCCTGGGCGCGCGCTGGGTGGCTCGCGCGCGCCGACCGCTGCGGACCTACGCCGCCCTGGAAGCCGGAGCGGCGCTCGGCTGCCTGGCGGTTCCCGTGCTGCTGTCCGCGGGCGAGACGGCCCTCGCCGGATCGTACGACGGGCTGCGCGACTCGCCGGGACTGCTGACGGCGATTCGGTTCGGGCTGGCGCTGGCCGTCACCCTGCCCGCCGCGCTGTGCTTCGGCGCCACCCTGCCGGCGATGGGTGCCGCCGCACTCCGCGGCCCGGGGGAGCTCGGCAGCCGGGGCTCCCTTCTGTACGCCGTCAACACCGCCGGTGGGGCAGCCGGCGTGATCCTCGCGTCCTTCTGGCTGCCTCCGCTCTTCGGCGTGAGTGCGACGTACGGCGTTGGCATCGGCCTCTCGCTGTGCGCGTGCGCCGGCGCCCTCTGGATCGGCCGACGGGAGCAGGCGGAGCCGCGCGAAACCGACGAGGATCGACCCCGCGCCAGCGCCAGTCGAAGCCCCAGCCACCGTAGCCGGATGAGCGCGCGCCTCCTCGCCCTGGCCGCGCTCTCGGGCTTCGGCGCCTTCGCGGCCCAGGTCCTGCTGGTGCAGTCTCTCGGCCAGGTGCTCGACCAGTCGGTGCTGGCATTCGGCGCCGTCCTCGTGGTGGTGCTGGTGTCGCTGGCGCTGGGCGCCGCCGCGGTGTCCGTCGCGGTGCGAGGCGGGCTCGTGCCGGCGCAGACCCTGCTCGGCCTGGCGCTGGGCGCGACCGCCCTGGGCCTGGCGTCCTTCCCCGCCCTGCTCTTCGCCGCCACCGGCGGACTCGACTTCGTGGGCTCGGGCGACGCGTGGCCCGGGCTCCCGCTGGAAGCGCTGGGCACCGCGGCCCTGACGGCGGGCCCGCTCCTGCTGGCCGCCTCGCTCGTCCTGCCGCTGACGTTCGCCCTCGCCGGCGACGAGGCGGGCGACGCCCCAGATCGCGGCGGCGCCGGCGCGCGGCTGGGATTGCTGGCAGCGGTGAACACCGTCGGCGCGCTCGCAGGCGCGGTGGCGGCGCCGTTCGTGCTGGTGCCGACCGTCGGGCTCTGGGGCGGCTTCCTGGCGCTGGCCTTCCTCTATGCGCTGCCAGCGGTCCTGGTTCGCGACGTCAGCCGCCAGAGCCGCGCGCTGCGCGATCTCGCGCTCGCCGGCGGCTGGGTGGCCGTCCTCGCGCTGGCGAACCCGCTCGACCTTCCCGAGACGCGGCTCGAGCCGGGAGAGCGACTGGTGCACCAGGAGAGCCGGGCCGCGGGGCTGGTCGCGGTGATCGAGCGCGACGGCGAACGGCTGATCCGCATCGACAACCACTACGCGCTGGGGGGTACGGCGGAGCGGGTGCACGAGGAGCGACAGGGACACCTGCCCCTCCTCCTCCACGCCTCGCCGGACCGCGTCGCCTTCGTCGGCACCGCCACCGGGATCAGCGCCGGCGCCGCCCTCGCCCACCCGGTGAAGCGCTTGCACCTGGTGGAGCTGGTGCCCGGTGTCGCTTCGGCCGCCCGGCGTTTCTTCCACGACGCCAACCGGGGCGTCTACACCGACCCGCGCTCGCACACCGTGCTCGACGACGCGCGCAACTTCCTGCGCTCGACGGGGACGATGTTCGACGTGGTGGTGGCCGATCTCTTCGTGCCGTGGCGCTCGGGAACCGGCTCTCTCTACACCCAGGAGCACTTCGAGGCGGTCCGCGCGCGCCTGCACCCGGGCGGTCTCTTCTGCCAGTGGTTGCCGCTCTACCAGCTCCAGGAGGCGGAGTTCCGCGTCGTGGCCGCCACCTTCCACGCCGTCTTTCCCGAAGCGGCACTCTTCCGGGGCGACTTCTTCGGCGCCTTTCCGATCGTGGCGCTGGTCGGCTGGCGCGGACGGCCGCCGGCCGCGGAGCGGGTCTCGGAGAACGCGCGGGCGCTGGCGCGCGCCGGGGAGACGGACCGCTGGATCGCCGACCCGGCCGGTGTGGGCGTCTGGGCGCTCTACGCCGGTCCGCTTCCCGCGCCGGACCCGGCCACACCGCGCAATCGCGACGACCGCCCGCGCATCGAGTTCCAGGCGGCGAAGACGCACGTGGGCGGCCGCCGCGGCGTCGCCGAGCCGCTGGTGGGCCTGCGCTGGAGCGCCGTCCAGGACGAGCTGCGCCTCGCGGCTCGGGCCGGTGGTGTTCCCTTCTTCCCGGATCTCCCGGCCGAAGCGCGCCGCGCCGCCGAGGGCGGAGCCGCGCTCCAGCTCGCCAGCGGACTCCTGGTGGCGGGCCGCGCCGACGAGGCGGCCCGCGCCCTCACCCGGGCCGCCACCCTGCTGCCTCCCCACCTGCTGGCCGCCGCCCCCGCCGACCCGAGCGCCGCCGACCTGTGGCACGACCTGCCAAGGGAGCTGGATGGGCACTGACCGGGGCCAGCGGCTCCGGTCGTCGGCCGCTAGTGGATCCGCTTCGTCTCCCCCGCCCACTCCTTCTCGCGCAGCTTGAACTTCTGGATCTTGCCGGTCGAGGTCTTGGGCAGATCGGTGAACTCCACCGCCACGGGACACTTGAAGTGCGCCAGGCGCTCGCGGCAGAAGTCGATGATCTCCCTCTCCGTCGCGGAGGCGCCGGGCTTCAGGCTGACAAAGGCCTTGGGCGCCTCGCCCCACTTCTCGTGGGGCGAGGCCACGACCGCGCACTCGAGCACGGCCGGATGCTTCACCACCGTGTGCTCGACCTCGATGGTGGAGATGTTCTCGCCGCCGCTGATGATGATGTCCTTCTTGCGGTCGCGCAGCTCGATGTAGCCGTCGGCGTGCACCACACCGAGATCGCCGGAGTGAAACCAACCGCCTGCAAACGCGACCGCCGTCGCCTCCGGGTCCTCGAAGTAGCCCTTCATCACGTTGTTTCCCCGCATCACCACCTCGCCCATGGTCTCGCCGTCGGCGGGGACGTCGCGCATCTGCTCGTCGACGATGCGCAGGTGGGTGGCCGTGGGGTAGGGAACACCTTGCCTCGCCATCACGGCGGCGCGGCCCTCGACATCGAGGTCCTCCCAGCCGGGCTGCATCTGGCAATAGGCGTGGGGTCCGTAGGTTTCGGTCAGCCCGTACAGGTGGGTGACGCGGACACCCATCTCTTCCATCCGGGCCAGCAGTGTCGGCGATGGCGGCGAGCCGCCGGTGGCGACCCGCACCTCGGGGTCGAAGCGCACGCCCCTGGCCTCGGGGGCCTCGGCGATCATCAGCAGGACGGTGGGCGCGCCGTTGAAGTGGGTGACGCGCTCCTGCTGGATCTGTCCCAGGATCTCGGCCGGATCGACCCCGCGCAACATCACGTGGGTCCCGGCCGCCGCCGTCACGGCCCACGGGAAGCACCAGCCGTTGCAGTGGAAGAGGGGCAGCGTCCACAGGAATACCGAGTCGCGCGTGAGGCCGTGCACGATGATCTCGCCCAGCGCGTTCAGCGTGGCGCCACGGTGGGTGTACATCACGCCCTTCGGGCGGCCCGTGGTGCCCGAGGTGTAGTTGATCGAGGTGAGGCGCTGCTCGTCGTCCATCGCGCCCACCACGGGGAGGGGTGCGGCGCCGTCCAGGAACTCCTCCATCCGCGGCCCGTCCAGGGGCGTGCCGGTCACGCCGGCCACCGGGTCTTCCACGTTCACGAGGATGGGCTTCGCAGACAGCGGCGCGGGTCCGTCGGTCAGCAACGGCCCGAGCTCGGGATCGACCAACACGACCACGGCACCCGAATGGTTCAGGATGTACGAGACCTCATGGGCGTTCAGGCGGGTGTTGATGGTGACCAGGGTCGCCCGCGCCAGCAGCACGGCAAATGTCGCCGCCAGGTTGTCGGGGACGTTCGGCGCAAGGAAGGCAACGCGGTCGCCGGGCTCGACGCCAGCGCGGACCAGCGCACCGGCGAAGCGCCCCACCCGATCCGCGAACTGGGACCAGGTCCAGCGTTCGCCGGCGTACACGACGGCGATCTTGTCGGGGAAGACGCGAACCGTCCGCTCCAGGAGCGACAGGGGGGTCAGCGGATCGGTGTAAACGGAGCGGAAGTCGTCGGACATGGGCCGAGTATAGACCCGGGCAAAGAAGACCCCGGGAGCGGGTCCAGGACCCTGAAGCGGCTACGGCGTCCGCGCTCCCGGGGGCGGTGGCGCTGGGAACCGTGCGTCCCCGTCGCGCCGACATCGATTGGCGATTCGGCCCGGCGTGCTAGGACGCCGCCACCTCACTCGCCGTAGTGCTACGTTGGTCCAATGTTTCACCTCCATGTCGGCATAGGGTTGCTCCAGCGAGGCCCAGACCTCGCATTCGGCTCCCGGGTTCAGGGCCGGCGCCGTTCCCGCCCCTCCGGGCCGCCCCGCCCCTCCGGCCGTTTCTCCAACCGGTAGGCGAGACTCGGGGATGAGTGAGACCCCCTTGCGACCCAACGTATCGGAAGGACGGAATCCGAGCCACAGGGCCGCGAATGGGCCGGGAAGGCGGGCCCCCGCCGGGGAGGGCTAGGCTCCGCGCCCATGCCGCCCGAAGCGCGCCCCGCCGCCACAGAGACGGCCACCCTCCTGGTCTGCTGCCCCGACCGCCGGGGCTTGGTGGCCGCCCTGGCCCAGCTCCTGTACGGCCACGGGGCCAACATCCTGGATGCGGACCAGCACACCGACCCGGTCCCGGGCTGGTTCTTCCAGCGGATCCGCTTCGACCGCTCCGAGATGGACACGGATCGCGTCGCGCTCGAGCGCGCCATCGCCGAGGTGGCCGACCGCTTCGAGATGAGCTGGACCCTGCACCACTCGGCCGACGTGAAGCGGGTGGCGATCTTCGTGTCCCGCTACGACCACTGCCTCTACGACCTGCTGCTGCGCCACCGGGCCGGCGAGCTCCGCTGCGAGATTCCACTGATCGTGAGCAACCACCCGGATCTGAAGAACGTGGCCGACCAGTTCGGCGTCGAGTTCCACGCCTTCCCGATCACGGTGGAGAACAAGCGGGACCAGGAGGAGCGCGAGGTCGAGCTCCTGAACGAGCGCGGGATCGACCTGGTCGTGATGGCCCGCTACATGCAGATCCTGACCACGGAGTTCATCGAGCGCTTCCCGTCGCGCATCATCAACATCCACCACTCCTTCCTGCCCGCCTTCACGGGCGGGAGGCCGTACCACCAGGCGTACGAGCGCGGCGTCAAGCTGATCGGCGCCACCGCGCACTACGCCACCACGGACCTGGACGAGGGGCCGATCATCGAGCAGGACGTGCTCCGGGCCTCCCACCGGGACTCGGTCGCGGATCTCGTGCGCAAGGGACGAGACGTCGAGCGCAACGTCCTGGCCCGTGCCGTGCGCTGGCACCTGGACGACCGCGTCCTCATCTACGGCAACAAGACCGTGGTCTTCGCTTGAGCAGGGCCGAAGGCCGCGCACTGAGCCAAAGGCGAACGAAGTAGGAATGGGCCGACTACTCATCTGGGTCTTCGTGTTGGTGATGCTCGTCGCGGGCTGGGTCGGCGCCTGCGTCGTCTATCAGGCCGCCGAGATGGGCGCTCGGGTGGGACCCCTGGAGCCGCGTCAGTTCGACCGCTTCACCCTGGTCGCGGTGGGCACCGGCGGCCCGTACGAGAATCCGGCCCGCGGCGGACCGTGCATGGCCACCGGGCTGGGCTCGCGCATCGTGCTGGTCGATGCCGGGCGCGCCGTGGCAGAAGGGCTGCGCGCCGCCAAGATCCCGGTCTCCCAGCCGGACACGGTGCTGCTGACCCACCTCCTGCCCGAGAACACCGTCGGACTCGACGACCTGCTCTTCGCCGGCTGGCTGGGCGGTCGCGACCGGCCCCTGCGCGTGATCGGGCCCGTCGGAACCCAGGCCCTGGTCGATGGACTGCTCGCCGGCTACGCCGCCACCATCGCAGCCCAGGGCGACGCGCTCGGGCTCCGCGAAGCCGGCTCGCGAATCGAGGTGGAGGAGGTCGGCGACGGCTGGAGTGAGGAACGGGACGGCCTGGCGCTGCGCGCAGGCGCACTCCCGGGCGGCCCCACTGCCGCGCTCGCGTGGCGCATCGCGGCCGGCGGCCGCAGCGTCGTCGTGTCGGGAACCGGCTGGTCGGACGACGCCCTGGTCGCCTTCAGCGATGGCTCGGACGTGCTCGTACACGAGGCGATCTACGTGCCGACACCCGCCGACATGGAGGCGGCGGGTATCGTGGACGTGGATCTCGACCTCCTGCGCCGCGAAGAAGCGCTTCACACCTCGATTCTGGAGGTTGGCGCGCTCGCAGAGCGCACCGGGGTCGAAACCCTGGTGCTGGTGCGCATGCGCCCCCCGCCCATGTTCGACATCCAGGTGACCGGCGAGCTCCGCAAGCACTTCAGCGGCGGCATCTGGATCCCCGACGACGGCGACGAGCTCGAGCCCTAGCCCGCGAGCTGGCGACCCACAGAGCCTTGGGCGGCGTGTTCAGATGGTGATGCCGTCGGCCGGATCGCCGGGCGTATGCCACTCGGGGAGTCGGCGGTAGGGCCAGGGCAGGCTGGGGGGATCGGGCCGGTCGTCCGGGGCGCGCTCGCCGGTGAAGCGCCGGCGCTGCTCCTGGAAGTAGTCGTCGATTGGAGCGAGGGCGATGGCCTCGTCGATGACGGCGACCGCCAGGTCGCGCTCGCCCCGCTGGAAGAGGACCTCCGCCAGGGTGTCCAGCAGGTCCGGATTCAGGCGATCGGTCCCGTCCACAGCGAGCTCGGCCAGCTCGAGGGCGACCCCCAGCTGCTCGCGGCTGGCGTCGGTCTCGGTAGCCATTCGCCAGGCCAGCTCGTTGTAGCGGCCCGGGCCCAGCTCCGGCGCCGCCAACAGGTCCTGGCCGTAGCGCGCGAACGCCTGGGCATCGCGCAGGAGGAGCGGCGACACGGCGGCGAAGGAGAGGATCGTGGTGAGAACGACGCCGGCTGCCGCCACCGCGATCCAGCGCGCCGCCGGCCGGCTGGACAACGCGGAGTCCGCCAGCAGCAGCGTGATCCCGTAGCCGGCGAGGAACCCGCCCAGATGGGCGGCGCCAGCGATGGCGGGCACCAGGAAGCCGAGGAAGCCCTCGGCCACCAGGGCGAGGACGAACATGCGCCGTGGCAGGCGCCACCACGCCGGCAGGCGCTTTGCGCAGTGGAGCTCCAGGCAGAGGGCGGCACCAGCCAGCCCCGCCACGATGCCGGAAGCGCCCACCACCTCCGGGTACCCGGCCAGGGCGCTGCCGCCCATGGCACCCACCGCCGACGCGCCCATCACCACCAAGGCGCGCAGGGCGCCCATCGGGCGCTCGACCAGGAAGGCGATCGCCATCAGCGCGAGCACGTTCAGGATCAGGTGCAACGAGAAGAAGCCCGGAGCGTGCAGGAAGTTGCCGGTCGCGACCCGCCAGAGCTCGCCGCGTCCCACCAGGAAGGGAACGAAGGCGCCCACCTCCTGGACGAACGGGTCCCGCATCTGGAGCACGAAGACCGCCAGACACAGGAGCGCCACCGAGCCGGTGGCGATGCGCCGCGAGGGGTTCCGCGCCAGGTGGTCGATCTCGGCGATCCGCTCGAGCTGGCGGAGGCCGCCGGGACGGCGGGAGATCCGCTTCACCAGGGCGCGGGACAGGCGCTCCGGGCCGTCGGACAGGCGGAAGCGGTGGCGGCGCAGGAACAGCACCGACTTGCGCGTTCCGAGCCACAGACCGCGCGACGAGAGGCCGAGGTGGGTGATCTCCTGGTAGTCGATCGCCCGCGACCCGCGGCGCAGGAAGCGGCCGCGCCGGCGGAAGCCGGATTCTTCGAGGACGAGCGCAGCGCCGCCAGCGGAGAGGTCGAAGCTCGAATCCCCTTCGGAATCCCGTTCGGAATCCAGCTGGGATTCGGGAGAGCCGTTCACGCGACGAAGGTAGCGCCGGCCGTCAGGAGCGCTCTGGCAGCGAGATCGACGGGAAGATCCGGGTGTAGAGCAGGAAGACCAGGGTGAACGCGCCCAGGAATCCGACGGCCACGCCGATCTGCACCGGCCCGAGCCAGGCCCAGCCGTCGCCCTTGAGCACCGACGGCCAGATGAGCAGGTTGCGCTCCAGCCAGAAGCCCACCAGCACGATGCCGGCCACGGGTCCCAGGATCCACGGTGTGCGCTTGGGTACCTCACCCAGCAGCACCCAGAACGGAAGGATCCAGATGCACATCCAAACGCTCATCGACAGCCAGCCGTAGTCCTGGGACAGCCGCGCCCAGCTCCAGTCCCAGTCGACCCAGGCATTTGCCCAGGCCGTGACGCTGAACCCCTTCTCGATCAGGAACTGCGGACCGAGGCGGTCGTACAGGAACTGGGTCTCCTCCGGCACGTTGCCGTACCAGATCACCAGGTACTGGGAGAAGAACAGATACATCCAGAAGATCGAGAAGCCGAAGATCAACTTGCCGAGGTCGTGGAGCCGGGACTTCGTGATCTCGTCCTCGAAGCCAGGTGTCTTGCGCAGGAGGACCGAGATCAGCGCTGTCGCCGCCACGGCGCTCAGCAGGCCGCCCCAGCCGATGAAGGCACCGAACAGGTTCGAGTACCAGGTCTGCTCCATCGACATGATCTGGTCGAAGGCCAGGAACGAGTAGCCGAAGGCGTAGAGGAGGAGGATCAGCGGCGCGAGGTTGCGGGTCCGCACCCACGACGCCTCGCGCTCCTCCTCGTCGCCGCGCCAGCCGGCGGTCCAGCGCTCGATCATGTTGCGCGCGAAGCCCGTGGCCGCGGGCGCCGCCGCCTTCAGCGTGGGGCGGACCGAGGCCTTGAGGAAGGCCAGGCTCAGCACCGTCATCACCGCCAGGATGCCCAGGTCCATCACGTAGAAGCGCGTCTCGTTCAGCCAGAATTCCTTGCCGTGGACGGCCCCCTCGCGCTTCCATTCGAACAGGTAGTCCCCGCCGAAGTAACCGACAGCGGCCAAGACCAGGGTGACGGGGATCCACGCGCCCAGGCCTTCGGCGATGCGCCGCACGGGCCCGGGCCAGACCGCGCCGGTCGCGACGAAGATGCAGGCCAGGATCACCCCCGCCTGGGAGAGCGTGGCGTAGAACATGAAGTTCGAGTGGTAGGCCAGCCAGGCCGACTGGGGATCCGACGTCAGGCCGTAGCCGAAGGCCGCAGCGCCCACCACCACCAGGCCCAGGCAGATCGCGGTGAGCGGCTGCGGGAGACTGCGCGGGCTGGCCTGCTCGGCCGCTGCGGATGTCACGATCCTCCCCCCCGACCGTTCAGCTCGCGGATGTAGTTCACGACGTCCCAGCGCCACTCGGGCGGAATCCGGTTGTAGTCGGGCATGCGTCCACGGCCGATCGAGATGGTGGTGTAGATGTGCCCGTCGGTTAGATTGCGCGCCACGCTCATGGGCCCGCCGATGGGGAGCACCAGTCCGAAGGGGCCCTTGCCGAAGGGCGCGCCGGCCACCGGACCGTCGCCGGCGCCCTGGGGTCCATGGCAGGTGACGCAGTAGCGCGCGTAGAGACGCTCCCCGTTCTTGAGCGACTGCAGGGTCGGCTGCCCGGGATTGCGGATCACCTCCTGCTCGGGGAACGAGAGCGCGGCCACGTCGGGCGTGGCACCCCAGCCAACCGGAACGGTGCCCTCGGGCGGCGACAGGCCGTGGGGATGATCGGGCAGCAGCGGGTTCCGCTCGAAGGCCTGCACCGCCTCCTGCCGCTTCATCAGCGGGAACCAGTCGCCGTCGTCCAGCTGCTCCCAGCAGCCGATCGAGAGCGGGCCGTAGAACGCGATGGCCGCCACGAGCGCCTTCCAGCTAGCCGTCGACAAGGGTGACCTCCACGGCGGACTGGGCGCGCATCAGACTGTCGACCTCGGCGACGTCGCGGTCGGGGACGGTGACCACCAGGCCGAAGTCCTCGGCCGAGAAGCGGAGGCTGTAGCCCGGGTCCAGCTTGCGCGGGGCCAGCCGGCCCACGATGAACAGGCCGACCAGCGTCAGCAGCCCCCCGAACAGGATCGTCAGCTCGAAGCCGATGATCACGTACGGCGGAATCGAAGCGAAGGGCTTGCCGGCGATCTTGACCGGCCAGTCCCACGACATCCAGATCGGCATGGCGAAGCCCGTGAGGACGCCGAGCAGGCCGCCCACCAGAGTGAACAGGCGCACCAGGCTGGGCTTGTTGTCCATCGCCTCCTCGATCTCCTCGAAGGGCGCGGGCGAGTAGGTCTCCAGGTCGTCGAAGCCGCGGCCCTTGAGCTTCCGCACCGCTGCGGCAACGTGGTCGGGCCGCTCGAAGACGCTGAGGATCGTCGGCATCAGCGGGCCTCCCCGTGCATCTTCTCGTGGATCACCAGCTCCTTCACCTCGGTGATGGCGATGATCGGGAAGACCTTGAGGAAGAGCAGGAAGAAGAGCGCGAAGAAGCAGAAGCTCCCGGCGAGGATGGACAGCTCCGCCGCGCTCGGGATGTAGAGCCCCCACACCGACGGTAGGTAATCGCGGGACGTGGACGTGATGATGATGACGTAGCGCTCGAACCACATGCCGAGGTTGATGAAGAACGCCAGCACGAACAGGAAGGTCACGTGGGTGCGCAGCTTCTTGAACCACAGGAGCTGCGGGAAGATGAAGTTGAACGTGATCATCATCCACGTCGACATCCAGTATGGGCCGAAAGCCCGCAGGTAGAACGAGGTCGACTCGAATTCGACCCCGCTGTACCAGGCGATGAAGTACTCCATGCCGTACGCGTAGCCGACGATCCACGACGTGAGCAGGATGAAGCGCGACATGTTCTCGAAGTGGTAGTCGGTGATGTAGGCCTCGAGGCCGAAGATCCGCCGCACCGGGATCAGGCACGTGAGCACCATGGCGAAGCCGCCGAAGATGGCGCCCGCCACGAAGTACGGGGCGAAGATGGTGGCGTGCCAGCCCGGCAACACCGACATGGCGAAGTCCCAGGACACCACCGAGTGAACCGAGAGCACCAGCGGCGTCGACAGTCCCGCCAGGTGCAGGATCGTGCGGTTGTGGGCCTTCCACTGCCGGGAGGTCCCCTGCCAGCCCCCGCAGAGGACCGTGTATACGAGCTTCTTGATTCCGGTGGAGCGGTCCCGGGCGATGGCGATGTCGGGGATCAGCCCGACGTAGATGAAGACCAGGGAGATCGTCAGGTAGGTGCTGATCGCGAACAGGTCCCAGATCAGCGGGCTCTTGAAATTGACCCACAGTCCTCGCTGGTTCGGGTACGGAATCAGGAAGTAGAACTTCCATATTCGGCCGATGTGGATCAGCGGGAACTGCGCCGCGGTGATCACCGCGAAGATGGTCATGGTCTCGGCGCCGCGATTGATCGCGTTCCGCCACTTCGCCCGGAAGAGATACAGGATCGCCGAGATCAGGGTGCCCGCGTGGCCGATCCCGATCCAGAACACGAAGGTGATGATGTAGACGCCCCAGAAGACCGGCGCCTGGTAGCCCGCGATGCCGAGGCCCTCGTAGGTCTGGTAGGCGAGGGTGAGGAGAGCCTGGGTGACGCCCAGGGCCGCCAGGCCCACCAGGGCGATGTAGGAGAGCGAGGTCCCCTTGGTCACCGAGAGGATGTCCAGGTTGATCTTGGAGTCCTTCGGCGTCTTCCTGGGCCGGATCATTTCGGCCATGGCAGTGGCCGGGGGCGGAGGTGTCATCCGCGCTCCCCCTCGCCTGCACCGCGCTTCACCTGGGTCAGGTACGTGATCGACGGTCGTGCGTTGAGTGTGGGCAGGGAGGTGTAGGACCGGTTTTGGTCCGCGTCCACGCGGGTGACCACGCGGCTCTTCGGGTCCCTTGTGTTCCCGAACGTAATCGCCTGGGTGGGGCAGGACTGCTGGCACGCGGTCCGCACCTCTCCGTCCGCGATGTCCCGCCCCTCGTCCTTCGCCACCTGCCGCGCCGACTGGATCCGCTGCACGCAGAAGGTGCACTTCTCCATGACGCCCTGCTCCCGGACCGTGACGTCGGGGTTCATCATCAACCCGAGCAGGCCCGGCAGGCGCGTCTGGCTGTAGTCGAAGTAGTTGAAGCGGCGCACCTTGTAGACGCAGTTGTTGGCGCAGTAGCGGGTGCCCACGCAGCGGTTGTAGATCATCGCGTTCAGGCCGTCGGGCGTGTGGTACGTGGCGATGACGGGGCAGACGGACTCGCAGGGCGCGGAGCCGCACTGCTGACAGAGCATGGGCACGATCCGCACGTCGGTCACGCCGAGCTCCTCGCGGTCGGGGTAGGGACGCCGCTCCTCGCCGCCTCGCAGGTCCCCGTCGCCGTTGTAGCGCTCGAGCCGGATCCAGGTCATCTCGCGGTGGCGGATGATCCCCTCCTCGCCCACCGTCGGAACGTTGTTCTCGATGGAGCACGCGACCACGCAGGCGCTGCAGCCGGTGCAGCGGTCGTTGTCGATCGTCATGCCCCAGCGGTACGG
Organism: Pseudomonadota bacterium; assembly: GCA_027295775.1. Lineage (GTDB taxonomy): Bacteria > Myxococcota_A > UBA9160 > UBA9160 > UBA4427 > JAPUKG01. The sequence continues at coordinate 11,422 of JAPUKG010000238.1, read as the reverse complement.
ACTATCCGACCGGGCGTCGTTCTCGCGGTCGAAGGGAGCGACCACTCCCGCCTCGGTGTGCTCGAAGTGGGCGGAGGCCACGCTGTTGCCGCCGTGATGACCGTCGTCGTCTCCGTGACCACCGTCGTCACCCGCCGCGAGGGAGGCGAGCGAGACCTGGGGTGCCAGATTGCGCCCGCGCTGGTTGTCCGTCCACTGGCTGAGCGGGATGCGCCGGAAGCCGCCCGTGGGGCGGAGGGATGCGCGAGTGACGAGCCACGCGCCGCCGCCGCTCTCGTCCGTGCGCGCGGGCAGGAGTGAGATCGCGCTCGCCCCGCGCGCGACGCCGGGCTCTCCGTCTCCGGCGAGCGATGCGTAGTAGCCGACCGTATGTCCCTGCCCGATGGCGAGGGCGATCGTGTCGTCGCGGATGCCGCCGCGCGGGTAGACCGGCACGTCCGCGCTCCCGAAGCCGGTGTCGACCGACACCACGTCGCCGAAGTCCACGCCGAGTTTTCGGGCCGTGGCCTGGCTCACCTCGAGCCAGGACTGCCAGGCCGCCTTGGTAACCGGGTCCGGAATCTCCTGGGCCCAGGAAAGCGTGGCGCTGCGACCGTCCCCCAGGAACGAATGCGGATAGGTTACCAGCACGAAGTCGCCGGTGCCCTCGAGCTGGGGCTCGCGGAACTCCAGGTTGGCGACGCCGGCTGTAATGGGCCGAGCGCGGCCGCCGCGCGTGTCCCCGAAGACGCCGCCTGTCGCCAGGGCGGTGCGGAAGTTCGTGTCGGACCAGGCTCGCTCGAGGACACTGCGGAAGCTGCCGCTCGGCAGGGCTCCGGACACGCGGTCGCCCAGGGCGCGGCCCGCCGCCAACAGGGTGTCGCCGAGGGCCTGGGTGTCCTTGAGCGGGCGGAGCGTGGGCTGCACCAGGGAGCGGACGCCGGCGCGCGGCGCCAGGTCGCCCCAGGACTCGAGGTCCGTGTGATCGGGAAGCACCAGGCCCGCGCGCTCGGAGGTCTCGTCGGCCAGCGGCGCGAACGAGACCACCAGGGCCACCGACTCCAGCGCCTCGGCGAAGCCGAGCTCCGCCGGCAGCGAGTAGACGGGGTTCGTGCCGTGGATCAGCAGGACGTCGACGCGGCCCGCCTGCATGTCCTGCACCAGGCGGCGTACCTGCTCGAAGCTGGCGGGCACCGCAGCCGTCTCGCGCTCGGGGAGGTGCACGCCCCGCCCCACCGCTCCGAGGAGCGCGTCGAGCAGGAGCACGGCCGCCGCCGACGCCGTGGCGCGCTGGCTGGTGGCGGCCACGCCCGGGGGCAGCACCAGAGGCGCCCGCGCCGCCATCAGCTCCTCGGCCAGGGCGTCGAGAGTCGCCGGATCGACGTCCGCCTCGCGCGCCACCGCCTGCGGATCGACGCCCGAGAGGGCGCGGGCCACCGCACGAGCATCACCCGGGATCTCGCGCCCAGATTTGAGCGCGCGGTCGAAGACGCGCTTCGCCAGGGCCAGGGCCAGCATGCCCTCACTGCCGGGCCGGGCCGGGATCCACTGGTCCGCGTTGGAGCCCGTGAGCGTGAGCCGCGGGCCCACGTAGACCAGCCGCGCGCCGCCTTCGGGGTGCTTCTGGAGGTCCTGCGCCTCGGCGAGCTGGCGCATGTGCTCGACGGGCGAGGGGCCGGTGTCGATGAACTCCGAGCCGAAGTCCAGGATCAGGTCCGCGCCCGAGAGGTCGAAGATGGGAAGGGTCTCGACGCCGAACACCGCTCCCGCGGCCTTGCGGATCGCCTCCTGCGAGAAGGGCTCGTAGACCAGGTGCTGCGTCGCGGGATCGCCGCCCAGCGCCCCGATGAAGCCGTCGATCAGGCTGCCCAGTGTGGGGCCCGGGTCCCGGCCCAGCACGCGCAGCGACGCTCCAGTGCCGCCGGCCAACCGCGCCGTCAGCACGCTGAGGGCCTCTTCCCAGCTCGCGCGCTCGAGCACTCCACCCTTGCGGACCATCGCTCCCTCGTAGCGGTCCGGGTGGTAGGAACGCATGATGGCGGCCTGGCCTCGCGCGCACAGGGCGCCCCGGTTGATCGGGTGGTTCGGATTGCCCTCGAGCTTGATCGGCCGACCCTCGCGCGTCGTCACCTGGAGCCCGCAGCCCGCCGCGCACTCGCGACAGGTGGAGGCGTAGTCGACCGAGATGCCGGGCGTGATCTCCTCGGGTTGGATGACGTAGGGGACGAGCTTCTCCACCGGGTCGGAGCAGCCAGCGGCGGCAGCGGCGCCCGCGCTCGCTCCCACCAGCTTCAGGAAGTGTCGACGATCCAGCTCCGGCATCGGTGTTCCTAGTAGTGGCACATCAGGCAATCCTGGGACGCCTGCTGATCGTTTTCGCGGTGGCACATGATGCACCAACCCATCTCGAGCTTGGCCGTGGGCAGCGCCCAGGGCCACCACTGGGTATCTGGAACCAGGTAGAGCTTGTCGAGCTTCTCGACGGGGCCGTGGCATTTCTGGCAGGTCACGCCGGCGGCCACGTGGCGGTTGTGCCGGAACTTCACGTACTCGGGCAGCCGGTGGATCTGCTCCCACTCGATCGGCCGCTTCTCGTCCCAGTGCTGCCGCAGGATCCGGATCCCCTCGAGCTCGTCGTACTGGGGCGGGAACTGCGCGTGGCAACCCATGCAGACTTCGACGGAGGGCACGCCGGCCGCGCGCGAGCGGTCGGTGCCGGAGTGGCAGTACTGGCAGTCGATCTGGAACTGGCCGGCGTGGTGCTTGTGACTGAAGGGAATCGGCTGCATGGGGCCCGGCGCGTCCTCGTCCCAGGCGGCATCGTGGGACTCGCACGCCTCGAGCGACGGCCACAGACCGTTGAACTCCGCGGGGATCTCGATCTGGAGCTGCGGATCGTCGGCGGCCCGGGCCTTCAGCCGCTGGGCCTCGCAGACGCTCCCCGCGACCAGCGCATCGCCGTCGGGATCGGCAGCCTCGGCCGTTGCGTCGGAGCCGGGTCCCGGCCACGCCAGGACCACGAAGGCCCCGGCCAGGGCAACCGCTACCCCCGCCGATGCCCAGCCCGCTGTGCGCGCCGTGCGGCCGGTTCGATTGCGCGGTGTGTTGACCACAATCTCCAGGGGTCGCCGGTGAAGGACACTCGGACGCCCACTGCAACGCCCGCTCGACACCAACCGACGCCAACCCGGATCCCGTGCAGGGCGGGGTCAGGGACGCGCGGTTTATAACGAGTCGCGACGCGCGACGTCAAGAACGTTCAGGGGAAAATATCGGGGTGAATGAATGGAGGTCACACGCATCGAATCGTTGCACCGATCTACGGGGGCGAGACCCCACCCGGGAAAACCCCTACCCGCCTGGCCACTCGCCCCGACGGTGCATCACCGCTATGCGGCCGGTGGAGCGATCGGATAGAATCAGAGCGCCGGGCGACTCCGGACCGGCGCAATTTTCCTCAATCTGATCGAACACTTACCAGCTTCTCCGAAGCGACCCCGGAAGCGCGGAGGCAACGGTGATCGACTTCGAGCCGAGCGACGAGCAAGCGCTGATCGTCGAGACGGTGCGGAGCTTCGCCGAGAACGAGCTGCGCCCCGCGGCGCGGGCCTGCGACGAGGGCTCGCAGCTGGATCCGGGAATCCTCGAGGCCGCGCACGAGCTCGGCCTGGTGGCCAACTCCCTGCCCGAGGCGTTCGGCGGCGGCGGGGAGCGCAGCGCCGTGACGGGCTGCCTGGTCGCCGAGGAGCTCGCCTGGGGCGACCTGTCCCTGGCGCTGGGCATCCTCTCTCCCGCGCTCCTCGGTCTCCCGCTCACCGACTTCGGCAGCGAGGCACAGCGCGCGTCGCTGCTGCCGGCCATCGCCGGCGACGCCTACCGCCCGGGCTCCCTGGCGCTCCTCGAGCCGCGCTTCGACTTCGACGTCTATCACCCCCAGGCGAGCGCCAAGCGCGATGGCGACGAGTACATCCTCGAGGGCACCAAGTGCTTCGTGCCCTGGCAGGAGGGCCTGTCATCGGTGCTGGTGGTGGCTTCGGAGGGCGACGCTCCCCAGGCTTTCCTGGTGCCCTGCGACGCGGCGGGTCTGGCCACCGAGCCGGAGTCCAATATGGGCCTGCGGGCGCTGCCGACGGTGGAGCTCCGTCTCGACGGCGTGCGCGTCCCCGCCTCGGCCCGACTCGGGGAGGGCGCCGGCGCCGATCTCCGCCAGCTCGTCGGCCGCGGGCGCGTCGCCCTTTCGTCGATGGCGGTGGGGGTCGCCCGCGCCTCCTACGAGATCGCCCGCGACTACGCCCGCGAGCGCGAGGCGTTCGGTGCGCCGATCGCCACCAAGCAGGCGATCGCGTTCAAGCTGGCGGACATGGCCACCGAAATCGACGGCGCACGCCTGCTGACCTGGGAGGCCGCGTGGCTCCTCGACCAGGGCGCTGACGTCACCCGGGAAGCGGCGCTCGCCCGTCAGAAGACGGTCCAGATGGCCCTCGACGTCTGTGACGGAGCCGTCCAGGTGCTCGGCGGCCACGGCTACATCCGCGACTACCTGCCCGAGATGCACCTGCGAAACGCGCGCGGCTTCTCGTCGTTCGAAGGCCTGGCGCTGGTCTAGGGGACACCATGCCGATCTCGTTCCAGCTCGAAGACAACACCGTCCTCGCCAAGCAACACTTCAACCGCGTCGCCCGGGAGCAGATGCGCCCCATCTCGCGCAAGTACGACGAGCACGAGCACGAGCTGCCGACGGAGTGGGTCGACTTCTGGTGGAAGGAGGGCCGCAAGGGCGCCCCTGGCAGGATCGACGGCCCCAACGACGGGTTCGTCACCGTGTGCGTCCAGGCCGAGGAGCTCTGCTGGGGCGACGCGGCGCTGTACCTGCGCATGCCCACGCCGGCCCTGGGCGGCTCGGCGGTCGGCGCGGCGGGAACGCCGGAGCAGAAGGAGCGCTTCCTCTCCCACTTCCGGGCCGACGGACATCCCATCTGGGGCGCCATGGCCATCACCGAGCCGGGGGCGGGCTCCGACTCCGCCGCCATCGAGACCACCGCCGACTACGACGAGGCCACCGACGAGTACGTGCTGAACGGCACCAAGATCTTCTGCACCGCCGGCGAGGGCGCCTCCCAGGTGGAGGGCGGATTCGTGGTGGTCTGGGCCACTGTCGACAAGAGCGCCGGACGCGGCGGCATCAAGTCCTTCGTGGTGCCCGCGCGGACACCGGGCATGACCCTGGTGGGCCTGGAGAAGAAGCTCGGCATCCGCGCGTCGGACACGGCGACGCTGCGCTTCGAGGACTGCCGGGTGCCGGCGGCGAACCTGCTGGGCTCGGCCCGGGTCTCGAAGAAGGGCGGGAAGAAGACCGGGGACAAGGGGTTCAAGGGCGCCATGGCGACCTTCGATGCCAGCCGCCCGATCGTGGCCGCCATGGCCGTGGGCGTGGGCCGCGCGGCTCTCGACTTCGTGGTCGAGGAGCTGGGGCGCCAGGGCGTGGTGATTCGCTATGACGCGCCGCGCACCTCCCAGACCGCCATCGAGCGAGACCTGATGGAGATGGAGGCCGAGCTCCAGGCGGCGCGGCTCCTCACCTGGCGGGCCGCCAAGCTGATCAGCTCGGGCAAGCCCAACAACCTGGAAGCCTCCATGGCCAAGGCCAAGGCGGGCCTGGCGGTCACCCAGATCACCCAGAAAGCGGTGGAGCTGCTCGGGCCCCTGGGCTACTCCCGGAAGCTCCTCGTCGAGAAGTGGATGCGAGACGCCAAGATCAACGACATCTGCGAGGGCACCCAGCAAATCAACCAGCTCATCATCGCCCGCCGGATTCTGGACTATCCTTCATCCATGCTCCGCTAGCCGGGAGTCAGGAGAGACCGCGATGGCCGTCAGTGAAGACCTTCTCGAGATCCTGGTCTGCCCCGAGACCAAGCAGCCCGTGAGCCTGGCGCCCGAGGACGTACTGAGCCGGCTCAACGGCGAGATCGAGGCGGGCCGCCTGCGCAACCGGGGAGGCGACCCGGTCTCCAAGCCCATCCAGGAGGGCCTGCTGCGCGAGGACGGCAAGATCCTCTACATCGTCGACGACGACATCCCGGTGATGCTGATCGAGGAGTCGATCGCGCTCGACTAGAGCTCCCGATCCTACTGCGCGAACTCGCGGCGCTTCAGCTGCTTGACGTACTCCGACAGCTCGGGGTCACTCGCCACCAGCTGGGAAATCTTGTCCTCGAATTCCGCCGCGTCCCGGCGAAGCGGCTCGTCATCGAGCCGGATGTCGAGGCCGTGGGTCAGGCACTGGAGCAGGGCCAGTGCCCCCCGCGGATTGGGGGACGCGTTGATGTAGTGGGGGAGGCCCGCCCACAGGCTCACCACGCTCACACCCTCGCGCTGGAAGCAGTCGCCCAGCACGCCGATGATGCCGGTCGGGCCCTGGTAGGTCGACGCCTCGACGCCCAACCGCTCCAGCTCCTCGGGGTCCGACGCGAATCCGGTCACCTTCACGGGCCGGGAGTAGACCACATCCGCCAGGTACGCCCCGAGCATCACCACCCGCTTCACGCCCAGCTCCCGGGCCAGCTTCAGGATCTGGCTCGAGAACGTCCGCCAGCGCAGGTGGGGCTCGACGCCGATGCCGGTGATGAGCTCCCGGGTGGCGTCCACCGAGCCGTAGCGAAAGTGGTTCTCGGGCCAGACCACGCGCCGCGTCCGAGTGTGGTCGAGCACCACGTTGGGACGCCGCACGGTGAAGTCGTAGAACTCTTCCGAGTCGATCTCCGCCAGGGGAACCGAGCGGATCGCGTCGCTCACGAAGCGCAGCACGGTGGTGGCGGCTTCGCCGGCGTCGTTCCAACCCTCGAAGGCCAGCACCATCGCAGCCTGCCGCAGCTCGGGGCGAACGTGTATCCGCAGCGGCTCGTCCACCCCGCGAGGGTGGCACGCTGCGAAGGGTCTACGCAAGCCGGCCGAAGGCTGGATTGCTAGCGGACCAGCCGGTAGCCGTGGCCGCGGACGGAGACGATGTGACGGGGCCGCGACGGATCGGCTTCGATGTAGCGTCGCAGGCGCACCACGAAGCTGTCGACGACGCGAGTCTTGGTGTCGGCCCGCAGTCCCCACACCTCTTCCAGCAGCTCACCGCGGGTGACCGCCTCGCCCTCCCTCTCGATCAGGGCGCGCAGGAGTGCCATCTCGCGGGTGGTCAGGCGAACGGTCTCCTTCGGCGTGGTGATCTCGAAGCGATCGAGGTGGACGCACACGTCGCCGAAGGAGACCTCCCGAGGTACGTCCTTGTCGCCGCGGGCCTGGGTCCAACGGCGCCGCCTCAACAGTCCCTTCACCCGGGCCAGGAGCTCGTCCAGACGGAACGGCTTGGTCAGGTAGTCGTCCGCGCCCTCCTCCAGCCCGCGGATCAGGTCTGCGCTGTCGTCCTTGGCGGTCAGGATGAGGATCGGGACGTAGATGCCGGCCGCGCGCGTGCGCCGCGCCACCTCGAACCCGTTCATCTCCGGGAGCATCAGGTCGAGGAGCACCAGGTCGAAGGACTCGTCCGATCCGGTCAAGACCTCGACGGCCCGGCGCCCGTCGGTGGCGAGCTCCACCTGGTGACCCTCGGCCTCCAGATTGAACTGGAGGCCCTCGGCGATGTGGGCTTCGTCTTCGACGACCAGGATCCGGGCCACGGCGTCCCTTCACGCAGGTGGGGCGGCGCGCAGGGTCACGACGAAGCGGCTGCCCCGGCCCGCGCCCTCGCTGAGCGCCACCACCTGGCCGCCCTGTCGTCGAACCAGGTTGCGCACGATGAACAGACCGAGCCCCAGCCCCGAGACCTTGCGCTGCACGTCGCGGCCCACGCGGTAGAAGCGCTGGAAGATCTTGCGCAGCTCGCGCTGCGGAATCCCGATGCCGCTGTCGGCGATCTCCACGACTACCCGGCCATCCGGCGTGGGCCCCACTCCCACGCGAACCTCGACGGGCTCGTCCGAGTACTTGACCGCGTTCTCGAGCAGGTTGTTGAACACGATTCCGAGCTCGCTCGAGTCGCCGCGAACCGTCGAGCCACCGTTCGTCTCCAGCTGCACGGCCTGGGCGGGAAGCTGGTTGCGCTCGCGCACCCGGGCGATGCAGTCGCCCAGCAGGCTGGGAAGCTCGATCGGCTCCTGCATGGCGGCGCTCTCCCGCTCCTCGGTCCGCGCCGCCGTCAGGACCTGGTCCACCGTCCGGTCCAGGCGGTCGAGGTCCTCGCGCATGTGCTGGATGAACTCGCGGCGGCGCTCGGGGTTGGGATCGTGGCGCCCGAGCGTGTCGAGGTAGAGCCGGAAGGACGCGAGCGGTGTCTTCAGCTCGTGGGTGACGGCATCGAGGAATGCCTGCTGTCGCTGGTTGACGCGCATCTCGCGCACCAGCCACGCGCACAGCCACACGAGTCCCACCATGATGAGGACGAAGAAGACCGTTCCCAGGATCAGCAGCACCCAGTCCAGCCGGCTCAGGCCGGGCGTGAGGGCGGGCCCCGTCTGCTCGCTCCAGACGAGCACCTGCCAGCCGACCGCCAGGGCCAGCACCAGCAGCGCCAGCACGATGCCGATGGTCAGGGGGGTACCGATGGAACGCCGCGCCACCCGAGTCCTCCTGCGGGGTTTGGGATAGTATCCCGCGGATCCTAGCAGGAGGACCGGAGCTGGCTTTCCGTCGAACCCGCCGCGCGCCCCTCGCGGTCCTGGCCTGTGCCGTCTTCGCCGCAGCGACCTCCGCCCGGGCCGCCCCGGAGGCACTCCCCGACGAGGGAGAGTGCCCCACGGTGAGCGCGCCACCGCCCGCCGAGGGACCGCCGGTCGACGCCATTCCCCTGGTGCTGAAGGAGGGCATGGTCCTGCTCAAGGAGGACCTGATGATCCTCCGCCAGCTCATCCCCAGCGAGCTCTGGCGCCACCGCGAGGTCTTCTTCCACGAGGGCATGCGCATGGTGGTGGGCGGCTGCCATCGCCGCTATCCCACCGCCGGCTTCTACCGCCGGGCCACCGAGAAATTCGCCGGCCAGTCGAAGCTCGACGACGACCAGAACCTGCTCGGTCACACGGCGGGCCTGCCCTTCCCGCCGGACGGCATCGACGCGGAGGACGAGGACGCGGCGCTCCGCTGGGCGTGGAACGTCCAGTACCGCTACCGGGGCGCCGGACCGCGTGGGAAGTTCCGAGTCGTGGACTTTCCCTCGAGCCTGGGCTCGGTCCAGACCTACGAGGGGACGTTCTTCCTGATCCAGGCCTCCGAGCGCGCCGATCTCGCCGAGCAGAACTACGAGATCGCGGAGAAGGGGGACGACCTCTGGATCTGGGGCGGCGAGTTCGACGAGCCCTTCGACACTCGGGGCCTGGCCTGGCGCCAGTACCGGCCCGACAAGAGCCGGCGCAGGTACAACCAGCCCGACGACATCTTCGTGTACGTGCCGACCATGCGGAAGATGAGGCGCGCGGCGGCCACCTGGGTCGACGGTCTCTACTCACCCCGGTACGCGGTCTCGGGCGACGCCGGCGGCGGCGGCCTGGTCTTCGGCGATCCGGTCAGCGGCACCGGCGGCGCCATCAATCCCACGGCGGGCCTGTCGGCCGCAGTCTCCGAGAGCACCCGCCGCGGCTTCGAGGGCATGGCGCTCCGCCCGAACGCCTACATCTGGCGCTACCACGGCAGCCGCACCGTGCTCGCGCCGCTGAACGGCTCGCGCCCGGGCTACCCCATCGAGGACGAGCGGAACTTCGGTACGAGCGGACTGTCGGTGGCCAGCGACCGCTGGGACATTCGCTTCGCCGTGGTGATCGAAGGCGCCCTCAAGCGCGAAGGACAGGACGTCCGTACGCTCACGATCTACGTCGACTACCAGACCCAGCAGCCCCTGTACTGGATTACCCGCACGGGCCGGCGGCGGCTGCTCGACATCGGCGTTCTCGTCCACCGCTTCAGCGGGGACATGCAGGAGTACCCGGAGTGGCCGGGCGGGGTCCCCGCCAACGTCTTCGAGCCGGTGGCGGCCTCCTTCTACAACGCCCTGGCCGGCGGTGGGGGCTGGCGGCGGGAGTCCTACGACGCCATCTCCATTCCCTACAAGCAGGCCGAGCTCCGGCGCCTCACCGCCTCCGAGCGGCTCGATCGCGGCCACTAGCACCGAGCTCGCCGCTCAGAACGTGTAGCGGATGCGCATGAAGATCTCCTCGCGCTCGGAGATCACCGAGAGACCCTGGTAGTCCGTTCGGGCCAGATACGGCGGGCGGTTGCTGGAGTTGAGCAGCGGGAAATTGCCCGTGCGCGTCCGCCTCGGCTCGCCGTAGAAGTACGCCAGCCCCAGGGTCACCGAGAAGACCTCGCTGAAGCGATAGGAGGTCTGGAAGAAGCCCCCGCCCGACGCGGACATGAAGTCGTGGACGAGGACCAGGGACGGGATCAGCCGGTCCTGCCAGTAGCCGGTCGAGATGGCCAGGGTGCCCAGCACGGTCAGGGGTCCGTTGGGGGTCATCTCGCGATCGCCCGGGTAGTCCCTGATCCAGCGAAAGAACCACTGGGAGTTGATGAAGAAGCTGCGGTTCCGGTTCAGGAAACGGATCAACGTGATCCGGTCCACCGAGATGGTCAGGTTGAAGACATCCTTCTCGGTGATGTTGTTCTCGGTCACGTTGCTCGAGAAGACCTGGTCGTCGATCCAGGTGAACTCGATGCCCCAGTTGGTCCCCGTCCGATCCTCGGCCATGTCCATGGAGAAGCCCAGCACGTTGCGCTTGTCGTAGCGCAGCACCGCCTCACCGCCGGAGTGCCACAGGAAGTCGCGCCGGCCGAAGCGCCCATTCCCCAGCGCGCTGATCTCGGGGCGCTGAACCCCGCTGATCGCCGCCACCGCCGTGACGAGGGTGCACTTCCCGGGCTCGGCGATGCTGCAGTCGGGATCGGACGGCTCCCCGTCATCGTCGGTGCCAGCCGCGCCCAGGGCCGCCAGCAGGGTCACGAAGTTCTCGGAGACGGCCGCCAGCTCGGATCGGAAGCCGGCACCCAACAGATCGTTCGCCGCACCGGCGCAATAGCCGGCGGGAGCCGCGCCATCGTCGACGGCGTTCACGCAGCCGTCCAGTCGCGGGTCGTAGAGCAGGCTATCGGGACCGCGAGCGCCGGGCAGGACGAAGTGGTTCCCGAACTCCCGCCTCGTTCCCACCGCCATCTCCGGCTCGACATTGGGGAAGCGTTGCCCGATGACGCTGAACTCGGCGTTGAACAGGTCGACGCCGTGCTTGTCGCAGCTGGTGCCGTAGAAGGGACCGCAGCCGAGCAGCGCCTCTTGCTGGTCCGTGAGGTAGGCACTGAGGCAGCCGAGCCCGCCTTCGAAGGTGGTGCAGCCCAAGCTCCCGAGTACGGGGAGCGGCCCGTCATCGGGGTCGCGGTTTAGCGGGACGAGGGGCACCAGCGCTCCGGTCAGGGC
>JAPUKG010000237.1 GCA_027295775.1 Pseudomonadota bacterium | reverse complement strand
GGGGGGGGGGGTCGGGGGGGCGGGGGGGGCGGGCGCGGGCGCCCGCGCCCCCCGCCCCGGGCGGCCCCGGCCCCGCGGGGGGGGCGTCCCGGCCCCCCCCCCGGCGGCCCCGAGGCCGCCCGGGCCGTGGAGCTCGCTCTCCAGCGCCGTCCCCCCCCAGCACCCCGAACCAGAGCAGCGTGGCCACGGTGGGCACGAGGAGAACGGCCAGCACGAACTCCCGAATGGTGCGACCGCGCGAGATGCGCGCAACGAAGATGCCGACGAAGGGCGCCCAGGAGATCCACCAGGCCCAGTAGAAGAGGGTCCACGAAGTGCGCCAGTCCGCGTCGCCGAGCGGGTCGATTCCCAGGGTGAAGGCTGGCAGATGCACCAGGTAGTCGCCCAGGAGCCCGGGGATGCCGCCCAGCACGGTGGCGGTTGGGCCGGCGACGAGAACGAAGGCCCAGAGCGCCAGCGCTAGAATCACGTTCAGCTCCGAGAGCCGGCGAATGCCGCGGCCGAGCCCGCTCACCAGGGAGAGAGTCGCGCAGAGGGTGATGCCGGCGATCAGCGTCACCTGCACCGCCACGCTCTGCGGCGCGCCGAACAGCCGCGCCAGCCCGGCGTTGATCTGCATGGCACCGAGGCCGAGCGATGTGGCCAGTCCGAAGAGCGTCGCGAAGACCGCCAGCACGTCCACGAGCTTGCCCGGCCAGCGATCGGTCCAGCCCTTCAAGAGCGGCTGCAACACCGAGCGCAGAGCGAGGGGGAGGCCCCTGCGATGGTGGAAGTAGGCGAGAGCGAGGCCCGTCAGGGCGTAGATGCCCCAGGCGTGGAGTCCCCAGTGGAACAGCGAGATGCGCATGGCCTCGCGCGCGGCGGCTGCGGGGCCTTCCGGGGCGCCCGGCGGCGAGGCGAAGTGCAGGATGGGCTCGGCGACACCGTAGAAGACGAGCCCGATCCCCATGCCGGCGCTGAAGAGCATGGCCAGCCACGCCGCGCGCGGGAACTCGGGCGTGGCGTCGTCGCGCGGGGCCAGTCGGATGCGTCCGGCGGGGGAGAGGGCGATTCCCGCCGAGATCACCAGGAAGACGCCCACCCCCAGGCTGAGGAACCAGCCCAGGTTCGTGACGATCCAGTCCTGGGTCGCCGAGAAGAGCGCGTGGGCGGCGTCGCGGTCCGCGAGCGAGAAGGCCAGCACGGCCAGCACCACGCCCCCGGCGACCCCGAAGACGACCGGGTCGATGGTGCGGGCGGCTCCCCCGCGTGGGTCGGACGTCATTCTGCCTCGGCGACGATCTCCCACTGGGGGATGCGGAGCGTCCCGCCGTCGGGATCCGCCACCTCCTCGAGGTGCACTCGAACGCGCTGGCCGATGGCCACCTCGGCGGGCGGGCGGCCGACGACGTTGCCCACCACCTGGACGCCCGGGGCACCGTCGAGGGAGACGAGCACCACGGCGTAGGGAACTGCGGACCGCAGTGCCGGGTGGCTGGCCCGGTGCACGACGATCGCGCTCTCGATGCGGCCCTCGCCCGGCACCTCGCGCAGCTCGAGGTCGGTTCCCTGGCAGCCGGCGCAGACCGCATCGGGCGGGTGCTGGAAGGCGCCGCACCCGGTGCAGGCCTGGAACGCGACGCGTCCCTCCGCGAACCAGGCGCGATTGCTCTCGTCGAGCATCGGGAGCAGCCAGTCGTCGCCGAGTACCCTCGTCACGCGTCTCCCCTCACGCCGGCCCGAAGAGCACGGCGCTGCCCGGCGCGTAGCCCGGGCCCGCGACCACCAGCGACCGCTCGACGCCCGCCACCTGGCAGGTGGACTCGCCCCGAACCTGGCGCACCGCCTCGTTCACCAGCTCGAAGCCGTGGATGTACGCCTCGCCCAGGTTGCCGCCGCTGGTGTTGAACGGGAGCCGGGCGTCGGGTCCCGCGAGCGCTCCATCCGCCACGAACGCCTCCAGCTCCCCCGGCTCGCAGAAGCCCATCTCGGCGAGGGTCATGAGCACGGGCCCCGTGAAGTTCTCGTAGAACTGGACCACGTCGCAGTCGGCGGGCTTCACACCTGCGCGTTGCCAGAGCAGCTCTCCCACCTCGCGATAGAACGTTCCCGGGAACCAGCGCGTCTGGAAGGAGTCGAGCCCGAAGCCCGGGCCGTTGCCCTGGGCCGCGGCGACGATCGACACGCTCGGCGCGCGCAGGTCCCGCGCGCGCTCCGGCGAGGTCACCAGCACGGCGGCCGCCCCGTCGTTCTCGGGACAGCAGTCGTAGAGGTGGAAGGGCTCCACGATCCAGCGGGAGTCGTGGTACTGCTCGCGGGTCAGGGGCTGGCCGTGGCGAACGGCGCGCGGATTGCGCTGCGCGTTGGCGTAGCAGGCCAGCGAGATCTCGCACAGCGCCTCCTGGGTGATCCCGTGATCGTGCATGTAGCGGCGGGTGTGGAGCGCGCACTGCTCGGCGGGAGAGAGCAGTCCGTACACCATCGTCCACGCCTGCACGGGGGGCACCCGGCCCCCGGCCCGGCTCTGCCCGAAGCGGCCGAACTGTCCCTGGGCCAGGGCGCGGAAGGCGACCACGTGCCGGGCGTAGCCGGCCGTGATCGCCGCGTCGGCCATCTGGAGCATGGCGCCCACGTTGTTGCCGCCGCCGGCGAAGGACTGGGACGTCCAGCGCAGCGAGCGCAGGCCCAGCGCCCGGGACAGGCGCAGAGGGTCGTTGCGGGGGTCGTTGTAGGACACGAAGCCGTCGATCTCGGCGACGTCCAGGCCCGCGTCCTCGGCCGCGCGGCGGATGGCGGTGCACGCCAGCTGGAACTCGCTGTCGGGGGAGCGGCCTCGAACGAAGTAGTCCGACTCTCCGACTCCCGCGACGACTGAGGTTCCGTGCACGAATGAGGTCCCAGCTGTGTCCCAGCGCGCCGAACGCTACTTGATCGCGATCGGGTTCACCGGCGTGCCCACGGCACCGGTGATGTTGAGGGGCTGCGCGGCAAGGAAGAACTCGTAGCGACCGTCCTCCGCGCAGTCGGCTGCCAGCTCCTCGAGCCACCAGATCTCGCCGATGTAGACGCCGAGATCGCGCAGCAGGTTTCCGTGGAGCGGAACCACAAGGTCCGGGTCGATCTCGTTGGGGACGCGCTCCAGCGCGAGCGTGTCCGCCGCGATGGCGGCGATCTTCTTCTCCTTCACCCACGGGACCACGTCGCTGGCGATTCCGGTCTGGGGCTTCGAGAAGAACTCGACCTTCTGCACTGGCGTGAGCTCGTACCAGGACGGCACCAGACCCATGCGCACGAGCACGATGTCGCCCTCGCGGACCTCGGTGTTCTGCGCGGCGAGTGCTTCCTCGAGATCGGCGCGGGTGATGCTGGTGCCGGGCGGCAGGGTCCCTCCCTTGGCGCGCAGCACGTCGATCAGGACGCCGCGGCCCACCAGACCGCCCTTCACGTTCTCGATGCCGAGCTTCGTGGCGCCGCCGACGCCGGAGCTGAGGATGGCCGACTCGGGCACGCCGTTGTAGAGCGATCCGTCGTACCAGGCGTGGGCCAGCCCGTCCCACTGGCTCGAGCCCTGGAGCGGCATGTAGATGTAGTCGTCGGCGAAGCGGATCGGGCTCGGTCCGAAGGGCGCGGCGTCGGGGTTCGCCAGGTAGTCGGCGCCCGTCACCGTCATGGTGTGGTGGGGCGGCAGGCGCGGCGGATAGACCGGGCCCGTCGCGTCGAGCGGGATCGCCAGGCTGAAGGTCTTCCCGGTCTGGATCAGCTTCGCGGCGGCGACCAGCTTGTCCGGGGTGATGTAGTTGGCGGCGCCGCGCTCGTCGTCGGCTCCCCACGTCCCCCAGCGGTGGATCTCCTCGTGCGGGTAGAGCGCCGGGCCCGGGTCGCCGGCATTCGCGGTTCCCGCCGAGACGATCCAGAGCGAGGAGACGATCCCGAGCGAGGTCGCGATGAGGGGGGCTCTCATGGGGCCTCGCATTCTACGGCAAAACGGGGCTGGAACCCTCGGGTTCCAGCCCCGTCTGCACGGGCAGAGGCGCGGTGGTCTCAGGCCGTTCGTCGTCGGCGGAGCCAGAGCAGCACCGGCAGCGCCAGCA
>JAPUKG010000236.1 GCA_027295775.1 Pseudomonadota bacterium | reverse complement strand
CGATATCGTTCTGGGTGTCGGTGGAGACGAAACGCTCTTCGCGTCGGCAGCAGCGCTCATGCTGGTCGCGGGCGACGAGATCGACGCCCTCGTCGTGTTCGACGACGACGGCGACGGCGTATTCTCCGGAACGGATCAGGTTCTGTTCAGCCTTGCAGCCGGATCGCCAACGCTGATCGTTCTCGGAGCGAGCCCGGCCGACGTCCTGTCCATTACCTTCGGTGGTGTTCTGGGCGTGTTCGCGACCGCCGCCGAGTTGGGCCTGGATCCTGACGATGAACTCAACATGCTCGAGCTGGTGCCCCTCGTCGGCGGGGACGCTGGGGCGACGATCCTGGTCAAGGTCCCCGAGCCCTCCACCACCCTTCTCCTCACCACTGCCCTCCTGGGGGTGGGGCTGGCGATTCGGAAGCGCTCGGTGAGGTAGGCGCTCCGCGGCACCCCTCGGGGTGCGCGAATTTATCGGTATACTCGACCGTCTATCCGAGCAACGCTCGAGGTAGACCATGGCTCGTCGAACCGGCTTCGCTCTTCGCATCGCGGTGGCCGCCCTGACCGCCGCCGCGGGACTGGGCTTCACGGTCCCGTCCGGCGACTCGCTGCTCGAGAGCATCCGCGGGGAGGATCGCGAGGCCCTCGCCAGCCTCAGCCTCTACCCCGCGGACATTCGCAGTGCGATCGTCGTCGTCGCCGCGCACCCCCAGGCGCTCGTGGACATCAACCGGGTGCACCGGCGCTCCAGCGACGCCTTTGCGGAGCTGTTGCGGGATCTGCCGAGGAGCGAGCAGGAGAAGCTCTGGGATCTGGTGCGCTACCCGGCGCTGGTGAGCGAGCTCGTCGAGGGGGGCGTCAAGTCGGAGACCGAGGCGCGGGCGATCGCGGCGCACCATCCCGAGTCGATCCGAGAGACCGCGGTCCAGGTCACGCGCGACCACGGCGACCGGCTGGTCCAGATCCACGCCCTCCGGCTTGAAGCCGAGCTGGCCTTCGACGCGCTCCTCGAAGGCTATCCCGAAGACGTCCAGGCGGCCTTCCGCACGCTGACCGAGACACCCGAAGTGCTCACGATCCTGACCGAGCACATGCACATGGCCGTGCTGCTCGGCGGCGCCTACGCCCGGGACCCGGAGGGGGTGGAGCAGACCCTCGCGGAGCTCGGGCTCGAGGCCGCGCAGCGGAACGCCGAGGCCGGCCAGGACTGGGAGGATTCGCTGGCAGCCGATCCGGCGGCGCGCGCGGAGCTCGAGCAGGCCAGCGAGGAGTACGCGGCAGCGCTGGGCGAGGAGCTCGGGGCGCCTTCCGAGACCCGGGTGATCGTCGGCGTGCACTCCGGGTGGCCCGCCTACGATCCGTACCCGTACTGGTACGGGTACCCCGGCTGGCGAGTCAGCCTCGCCTTCGCGGATCCGTACTTCCTCTGGTACCCGGCGCCGTACTGGGTCCACTCGGGCTTCTACTTCGGCCCCTCCCACCAGGTGGTCCACTGGCGTGGGCCCTCGCGCCACTTCGTTGACTGGCACGCCCACAGGGACCGCGATCGCCACCGCGCTCCCCACTTCGAGCGCCATCACGACCGCTCTGGCCGCACGCGACATGTGGGGAGGGACGGGCACGACCGCGACCGGCACGGGCACGACAGGATGGGCGAGCGGCGCAGGCGCGACAGCTCGAGCTGGCGCCCCGACGAGCGCCGCCGCACCCCGGAGCGGCGCGAACCCCAGCGCGTCGCCCAGGAGCGCCAGGCTACCCGGATGGCCATGGCCGAGCCGGTCCGGAGGGTTCGCGAGCGAAGCGACTGGGATGCACTCCTTGTCCGTCTGCGCGCCCGAGGCGACACGCGCAGCACGCGTGCCGCCGCCTCGCGCACGCGCGACTCGAGCGTGAGCGAGACGAGAATCTCTCGAGGGCGCTCGGCCCGCCGCGAGGCGGTGGCGACCCGCTCCCGCAGCGAGCCGCGATCGCAGCGAAAGCAGATGGCGCGGGTCGGGCGGACGAGCGAGCACCACGCGCGCGCGGATCGCCACGGCGGCCAGCGCGTGGGCCAGAAGGCCCGCTCCAGCGGCGGGGCGAAGCTGCAGCGCCACTCCGATCGGCACGGATCGCGGAAGTCCGGCGGAAGGCGGGGCTCGCGGCGCGGCCGATGAGGGCACCGGCCTCGAGGTTCCCAAGCCCAGTTTGACACGGGGGACCTGCAGCCCGCAGGCTCCGCTCCATGTCCGAGGCGCAGGGAGCCGAGCGCGAGTCACGCACGCCCTTCACCCGCTATCAGAAGCAGCTCTTCGTCTTCCTGTCGGTGGCCACCTTCTTCGAGGGCTACGACATCATCGCGGTCACCCAGGTGCTGCCGAACCTGCGCGCGGACCTGGGGCTCTCGAAGTCGGCGGCGGGGGTCCTGATCGCGTCCATCAACCTGGGCGCCGTCGCGGCCTGGCTGCTGGTGCGGCGCGCGGATCGCTGGGGGCGGCGCCGGCTGCTCATGGTGACGATCGCCGGCTACACCGTCTGCACGGCGGGCACGGGCCTGGCTCCCGATGCGGTCACGTTCGGCGTGCTCCAGTTCCTGGCGCGCATGTTCCTGCTGGCCGAGTGGGCGGTGGCCATGGTCTACGCCGCCGAGGAGTTTCCGAAGGACCGCCGCGGCCTGGTGCTCGGGGTGATCCAGGGGTTCTCGAGCCTGGGGTCGGTGCTCTGCGCGGGCCTGGCGCCGATGCTCCTGGCCACGGCGTACGGCTGGCGCTCGGTCTACTTCGTCGGGATCGTGCCGCTCCTGATCCTGGGGCCTACGCGCGCCGCAACCTGCGCGAAACGGCGCGCTTCGAGACGCAGGTGGGGGAGGCCGCGGGGGAGAAGCGCTCGTTCCTCGACGTCGTGCGCGGACCCTACGCCGGACGCGTGGTGCTGCTCGGCGTGATCTGGACGCTGACCTACGCCTGCACCCAGAACGCGATCACGTTCTGGAAGGAGTTCGCGGTGGGCGAGCGGGGCTTCAGCGATGGGGAGGTCGGCACCGCGATCAGCCTGGCGGCGGTCACGGCCATGCCCCTGGTCTTCACTGCCGGGAAGCTCCTCGACTGGATCGGCCGCAAGCCGGGCGCCGTGGTGATCTTCGGGCTGACCGCGCTGGGCACCGCCGGCGCCTACACGCTGCACGGCTTCTGGCCGCTGACCGCGGCGCTCGCGCTCGGCATCTTCGGCGCCAGCGCCGTCCTGCCCGTCCTCACCGCCTTCACCACCGAGCTGTTTCCGACGGCGCTGCGCGGCGACGCCTACGCCTGGGCCAATAACCTGATCGGCCGCATCGGCCACGTGGCGTCGCCCGTCCTGCTGGGCGTGGCGGCCGAGGCCGTGGGGTGGGGCCTCGCGGTGCGAGTGACGGCGATCCTCCCGATCCTGGCCCTCGCCCTGATCCTGTGGGGTCTGCCCGAGACGGCAAACCGCGAGCTCGAGGAGACCTCTAAGCTCTAATCGTCTGGAGCGGGGCCAGCGAGCGAACCCGGAAGTCGCGCGACACGGCCGCGACCTCTTCCGCGAAGCCCCCGAAGTTGACGTTGAACGAGAAGCCCATGGGCGAGTCCAGTGGGCGGAAGAAGTCGTCGTGGTGGTGCGGGACGACGATGCGGGGCTCGAGCCGGCGGAGGATGCGCTCCACGTAGCGGCGCGTGAAGACGCGACCGGCGATGCCGCACAGGAAGATATCCACGCCGCGGTGGCGGATCTCGTCGTCCAGCAGGTTGGCGCTGCCCTGGTGGTAGAGGGTGACGCCGCCCACCGCCAGGTGGATGCCGTACACCGGGCCGCAGCGGTAGGCCCTGGCGCCCAGGTCGTCGAGACAGTCGCAGGTGAACTCGCCGTCCGAGGGGATCTTGAGGCCGAGCAGCAGCTTCGAGTGCACGCTCGGCACGAACGTGACGGTGAAGGGACCGATTTCGAAGGGCTTGTGCACCGCCACCGCCACGGCGCGCTCGGCCAGTCCGTGGAGCCCCATCAGGGTGGAGAGCGACGCCGAGCCGTAGACGCGGCAGCCGGTGCGGGCCGAGATCCACGGAACGTCCATGGCGTGGTCGAAGTGGGTGTGTCCGACCAGGACGGCGTCCGCCCGCTGCACGTAGCGCGACAGGAGCGCCTCGTCGGGCAGGATGGCGCCGCGGCCCAGCACCCGCCGCATGCCCGGCCGCGTGAAGAAGGGATCGATCCAGAGCTCGGTGCCCTCGAACGCGATGCGGAAGCCCGCGGTGCCGACCCACTGGAGCTCGAGGCCCGTCGGCGTGGACAGCTCCCCCGGCGCGTTCGACCAGTTGAGGTCGGCCGCGGCGCTCGCGTCGTTCTCGTGACGTGAGCGGCTGCCGAGGAGCGCGCCGATCACGCGAAGCGCTCCCACGCTCCCTGCCGGGAGATGCCCAGGGCCTCGCCGATGCGCGCCCAGCTCACCTCGCGGCTGCGCAGGAGATCCACGTGGTCCTGGAGGACCTCGCGGACGGCGTCCACCGCCTCCGAAGAGGGGCGGAGCGTGGCCAGCAGCTCGTCGTCGGACATGAAGGCCCAGCCCGGCGGCGGGGCCACGTGCTCTCCGTCGAGGATCCGGTTGCACAGGATCACGCAAGCGTCGCAGATGTAGATCCCCGGTCCGGAGATCAGCTTGCGGACCGTCTTGCTGTCCTTGCGACAGAAGGAGCAGTAGAGGCGCGGCTTCCGTGCCATGTCAGGATTATCCTGACACGTGAATTGGGGCTGTCAAGGAGAACATGACAGCTCCAAAGCGGTTGACACGCCACCCACCCCGTGCGCGAATGGCCGCATGCGCCGCTACGGGTGGGCCACGATCGTCGGGACTCTGCTGCTCTTCGCGCCCAGGGCCGGAGAAGCGGAGATCGATATCCCCGCCACGCTCCAGAGCGAGGGTCGGGCCGACCTGAGCCAACTCTGGCGCGCGGCCACGGTGCTCGAACGGCAGGGGCGCGACGCCGAGCGGGACCACCCCGAGCAGGCGGTGGAGTGCTACCGGGCCGCGGCGCTGCTCTTCGAGAACGTGTCGGGCGAGCGCCCCGCATGGTCCCAGCCTCTCTGGCGAAGCGCGCGCATGCACTGGCTCGCCGGTGACACGCTGCCGCTCGACGCCGTGGACCCGCGCGTCGAGGCGTTCCTGCTCGCCGAGGCGCTGTCGAGCCGGGGGATCGAAGTGAACCCGGACTGCGCCGAGTGCATGCTGTGGAAGTTCGCCGCCATGGGCCGGCTGCGCACCACGCGCGGGATCTGGCAGGGTGTCCGTCAGCTTTCGGACATGGCGGCTCTCCTGGACCGCGCCATCGAGCTCGAGCCCAGCTACGCCGACAACGAGGACAACTCCACTCTCGGCAACCTCCACTACACGTCCGCAGTCTTCTACCGGATCTTTCCCGATTGGTTCTGGCTCGGCTGGCTCTTGGGCGTGAAGGGCGACAAGGACCGGGCGCTCGCCCACAGCCAGACGGCGCTCTCGATCCACCCGACGCGCCTCGACTACCAGATCGAGCTGGGCTCCCAGCTCCTGTGCCTGGGCAGCGACCGGGACGACCCGAAGCGCATCCGGGAGGGGAGCGAGGTCCTGCGAGCGGCCGTCCTGCTCGAGCCCGAGACCCTGGACGAGGTGCGCGAGATCGAGGCCGCGCACATCATGCTGGCGCAGCCCGCGAAGTCCTGCGGCTACGCCGGGGACGCCTGGGTCGAAATCGACCGGGGCGACGCGATGCGCGCGGCGAAGAGTGCCCGCGTCGCGGCGCCGCCGCCCGGGCCCTAGTACCCCGCGTCGTCGCCGCCCTCGCACTGGACCGAGCGCGGGGGCGCCTTGTCGCACTGCATGCCCCGGGTGACACCCTGGGCGAGTACCGCGCAGGCGGCCATGCGCGCGCCGTACTGGGCCGCTTCGCGGTCGCTCCCCGATCCCGTGCGGCACTCCGTCCGACCCTCGAACTGAACGCAGACCTCGCAGCGAACAGTCGTCTCCTGCTGGATGGCCTGCCACATGGCGAAGGCGAAGCCCGCGGCCAGTGCACCCCCCAGCGCGATTCCGACTCCGCGTCCCACCTACTGGAGGTTGCGCTGGAGGAAGCGCACCAGCGGCTTGTACAATTTGCTTTGGCGGTCGTCCTCGAGAGCCGCCACGTCCACGTGGGCCAGGCCCTCGCTGATCTTCACCTGAAAGCCACCCTCGACGCCGCCCAGGGTCGGGAAGGCCGGGTTGGGCTGGTCGGCGTCGATCACGCGCGGCGTGCCGTTGCAGCTCGGCGCCGCGCACGGGGCCAGGCTCTGGGCGAAGGGCATGAAGTTGCCCGGCACCGTGGTGAGCCCGTTGCTGCCGCCGAACGCGATCACCGGGATGTCGATGTTGCCGGCCTGGGTCAGGTTCTCGATGTCCCGGCGGCCGCGGCCCACCGAGAGCGGGGTGGAATCGAGGCCGACCAGCCCGGTGGTCGTGCTGGGACCGGCGTTCGGGTAGTACCAGTCCGTGAAGTTGCTCTCGCCGACGAAGAAGGTGGTGAGCAGCCGGTCGATGCGCACGACCTCGGCGCCCACGCCCCAGACGCCCGCCGGAAGCTCGGTGGGCGGCGGGCCCTTGTCCAGGAACGCCGCGGGAGGCAGCGGGCCCTCGGTGATGGCCTGCCAGGTCGCGAGCCCGTCGACCACCGGTCCCGGGTAGCCGATCGACGTCTGCAGGAAGCTCGGCAGCACCGGCGCGAAGGGGCTGTCGTCGTCGAGGAAGGTCCCGGCGAAGCCGGCCACGGTACCGGGGGGAATGAAGCTGAACGCGGCCAGCTCCGGCACCTGCTGGACGGCGTAGTTGAGCGGGTCTCCGCCCTGGGGCTCGAACAGGATGATCAGACCCTCGTTCGGATCCGTGACCGCCTGGATGGCGGGGATCCCGCTGGCCGCCAGGAGCTGCGGATTCAGGAACGGCAGACCGCCGAAGCCGAAGATCGCGTAGGCGGTGCTGGGCTCGGTGCAGGTGCCGCGTCCCACGCCCGCGCAGTCCTCGTCCTCGGTCTCGACGGTGCAGGCGGTGCCGTCCACGCAGCGGGGGGCATCGTCGCGCACCGCGAAGAACATCCCGCCGTCGGCGCGGTCCTCGATGCGGTCGAGGGTGTCTTCGCTCGGCGGATCGCCGGCGCTCGAGCTGCCGCCGCCCTCCAGCAGGACCAGGCCCCGGAGCTTCGTGTAGCCCGGCTGGGGCGGCCCGTCGCCCGACAGGTCGAAGTCGGTCGCCGCGTAGCGCGCCGTGAAGCCGGTGCCCGCCGAGTGGCCACCCAGGAAGACGTTCTGGTTCACCGCCCAGGTGCGCGCCGCGTCCACCACCGCATCGATATCCCGGGACAGCACCAGGCTGGTCCAGTTGGCCATGAACGCGGTCTCGGCCTGGGGGCCGTGGAAGAGGGCGCGCCGGTTCGGGCCCGCGACCAGGTCCGCATGAAGGTCGAGTCCCAGGGTCTCGCCGAACAGCCAGTCCATGGCGATCAGCGGGTCGAGGGTGTCCTCGGCGATGTCCATGCCCTCGCGATCCTCGAGCTGGTGGCCGCGGCGGTCGATCAGCCATACCTCGAGGCGCATGCCGGTCTCGTAGAAACGCATCACCAGGTTCTCTGCCATGATCTTGAGGGAGAGCGCGCCCCCCTCGAAGCCTGGCACCAGGATCAGGACCGCGGCGGGCGGTTGGCCGGGCTGGTAGAAGACACGCGTGTAGACGGCGTTGTTCAGGCTGAACTCGCTACCCCCGTACTGGGTGACGAGCTTCGGGTAGTCGTTCGCGTCCACCCCCGGCGTGCCCGGTGTCCCCGGCGCCTGGACGCTCGGCACCAGCACGGTCTCGAGGCCCATCACGTTCTCCGAGCTCCCGACGTAGTCGACGAAGGTGTCTACGAAGTCCCGCGTCGCCCTCCTTCCGCCTCCGCACTCGCCGATCTGCTTCGCCTGCGCGAAGTCGGCTGCAAAGAGCTGATCCGCGGCCTCGATCTTCGCCTCGATCGGCGCCGCATCGCCGTCTATCACGATCAGGGCGTGAATCTTCAGAAGCCTCGACACGCGCCGCCGCGCGGCCTTGAGCTTGCCTGCCGCACAGGCATTCGCTTCGTCCGGCGTCGTCACGATCGTGCGCACCAGCTCGTCGGTCACCCGGAGCGCGTCGTCTCGGGCGGCCGAGGGGATCAGAAGCTCGAAGCACTGGTGGG
Organism: Pseudomonadota bacterium; assembly: GCA_027295775.1. Classification (GTDB taxonomy): domain Bacteria; phylum Myxococcota_A; class UBA9160; order UBA9160; family UBA4427; genus JAPUKG01. Next base: position 1,830 of record JAPUKG010000236.1, on the reverse strand, counting down.
CCTGGTCCGCGGCATCGACCGCGTCGTCGTAGGCGGAGAGCCGAGTGTCGAGGCAGGCCGCGTCCACGGGTGTGCCGCTGCTCGCGGCCAGGGAGTGGCACTTGAGCAGGCCGCGCGTCAGCGACCCGGCGGCCCGGAGGCGATCGCGCAGGCAGGAGAGCGGGTCGGCGTCCGCCGCTGGGCTCCAGGAGAGCAGCAGGAGAGCGAGGACCAGCGAGGGGGTCCGGAAGCGGGGGGACATGGCATTCTCCGGAGGGGCAAGAGATTGCGATCACCCTACCGGGTAGGCCGGTGGGTGCCAAGTCGACTGGGGGAGGGCGCATGCGCGGACGGAGGGGGAGGGTCGCACTCGCGATCGGAGCCCTGGCCGCGTGGCTCCCCGCCTCCGCCATGGGCGTGAGCCGCGAGCCCGGCCTCCGGACCGACATCTCGATTGCGGCGCTGTCCGAGGAGCTCGAGCGCGCGATCCCCCAGCTCATGGCCGAGGCGCGTGTGCCCGGACTCGCCGTCGCTGTCGTGCGCGGCGGCGAGATCGCGTGGACCCGCGGCTTCGGCTTTGCCGATCGCTTCACGCCGGTCCCGGTCCGCGCGGACACGATCTTCCAGGTCGCCTCGAACGGGAAGGCGGTGGCGGGGTATGCCGCCACCCGGCTCGTCGAGCAGGGCGCACTCGAGCTCGACCGCGCGCTCCACGACTACCTGGAGGTCCCGTTCCTGCCCGAGGGACCGCACCGCAGCGGGATCACGCTGCGCCGGGTGCTCTCCCACAGCGCCGGTCTCTCGAACCGGGTCGACGGGGAGGGCGACCGGCGCAGCCGCTTCCCACCGGGCGAGCGCTTCGCCTACGCCGGGGTGGGGTTCAGCTACCTGACCGCGGTAATCGACGCCATCGACGCGCGCGGCTTCGAGGGCGCGCTCCAGGCCGAGGTGCTGGGCCCGCTCCACATGGAGTCGAGCACCTACGCGCTCGGGGCGTCGAGCACCTATGCGCTCGCAGATCCGCTGCGCGACCGCCTGGCGGCGGGCCACGTCCCGGCCTGGATGCCGCCGGCCCTGTTCGGGGCGCTCTTCGCCGCCGCCTCGGCGGTCGTCTGGCTGGTCGGCTGGACGGTCCTGCGCTTCGGACTGCGGGGAAGGGTGACCGTGCGGGGAGCGGCGCTGCTGCTCGCACTGAGCCTGGCCCTCGCCGTCGTGGCGGGCTCGACGTTGGGCGGGATCCCGGCGGCCCTGTTCTGCGCCTCGGTCTTCGTGGTCCCGGCCGCCGTCGTGACCGGCCTGTGGCGAGCGACGGAGGGCCGTCCGTTGCTCCGGACCGCGGCCGTCGGAACGGCGCTGCTCGCGCTGGCCGGGGTGGCGCGTTCGCCTATGCCGCTGCCGCGGATCCCGATGACCACCGTGAGCGCGGCCTTCAGCCTCCACGCCAGCGCACCGGACCTGGCCCACTTTCTGATCGAGGTGATGAACCCGACCCTCCTCAGCGCGGAGAGCGCCCGGCTCTACCGGACGGCCCAGATCCGCGCCGGCATCGACACGTCGTGGGGGCTCGGGATCGGCATCGCCCACACCTCGGAGGGCGACGCCGTCTTCCACTGGGGCCAGAACGTGGGCTACGAGAGCCTGATGGTCGCCTACCCGGAGGCCGGAATCGGGGTGGTGGTCCTCACGAACGCCGCGGGAGGCCTCGCCATCGTGCCGGACGTCGCCCAGCTCACTCAGCGGGGCGCGACCAGCGCCTCCTGGGCCATCGAGGCCACTAGCCGCCCGTCGCGCTGGTAGAGCTTGCGGCGGGTAAAGCTCCGGCCCCCGTGCGCGACGTCGGCCTCGCTGGCG